>DNTK01000457.1 GCA_003508755.1 Bacteroidales bacterium
GTTACAAACTGTTCAAGGAAGGTAAATCTATCAAACAAATTGCCCTTGAGCGTACATTGGTTCCAGGAACTGTCGAGGGGCACCTGGCACATTATGTCCGTGAAGGACTTATTGACGTAAAGGAGCTGATAGATAAAGAAAAATACAAAAAAATTGCTTCCCTGGCTGATGAGCTTGATACACTAAACCTTGGGCAGTTAAAGGCCGAACTGAGCAATGACTTTTCCTATCGCGAAATACGAATGGCAGTCTCAGGAATTATGGCCGAAAGAGATAAAGAAGAATAGTATCTTTGCGTTATGAAATTTGAACGATACGCCATTGCGCCACAGATAAAAACCAACCTGGAAAAAATGGGCCTTAAACGCCCTACCGATATCCAGTTTAAAGCCATTCCCCATATTTTAAAAGGTGAAGACCTGCTGGCAATAGCTCAAACAGGTACGGGAAAGACAGCTGCTTTTGCCATACCTGTCATCAATAACCTTGAAGCACGAAAAATTGCCAACCGGCCTGACGGAATAAAATGCATTGTAATGGTGCCTACGCATGAGCTGGCTATTCAGATTAGTGGTGTATTTGAAGAGGTCGCTAAAGGAACAGGTATTAAAACATATTGCATTCATGGGGGTGTGGATCAGGATCCTCAGATAAAAAGCCTGGAAAAAGGCTTTGACATTCTGGTTGCCACTCCGGGGCGCATGTTCGATTTAGTAAGTCAGGGGCACCTGAGATTAAACAGGATAGAAATACTGATTCTAGACGAGGCTGATCATATGCTCGACCTGGGATTTATAAACGACATCAAACAGTTGGTAAAAAAGCTTCCACACAAAAGACAAACCTTATTCTTCTCAGCCACCATAAACGAAACCATCAAAAAGCTTGCCTATTCATTGGTGCGCAATGCCATTCGCATACAAATTTCGCCGAAAAACCCGGTTGCCCGTAACATCGACCACTTTGTGACGTTCATTGATATGGACGATAAACGCTTCTTTCTGGAACGTTTGATAAATGAAAACCCTGATAAAAAAATCCTGGTTTTTGTTCGGACAAAAGTACGGGCCGAACGGGTTTGCAAAGCTATGGAGCGGGTAAATATTGCCAGCGATACCATTCACAGCGATAAAGATCAGAATAAGCGCAGTGCAGTAATGCAATCGTTTAGAAGCGGCGATAATAAGGTGCTCATTGCTACCGATGTAAGTGCCCGCGGTATTGACATACCAAATGTTGACTATGTAGTTAATTACGATTTGCCAGAGCAAACCGAAAACTATGTTCACCGAGTGGGCCGCACAGGCAGAGGTACCCAACGCGGACATGCTGTAAGTTTTTGTAGTGAGGAGGAAAAACCCTTATTGGAAGAGATAGAAGGCTTTTTAGGAAGCCCCATCGAGGTATTTGAAGTTGAAAAGGACGATTATAAGGAAACCCTCGCCACCAGCAAGGAAAGCCATGCCGACTGGAAAACCCTGATGCGCCAGGCAGAAGAGGATGGCAGGAAAAAGCGTAAAAAGAAAAAATAATTGATACCTGACAGGATTTAAAAATCTGTGATATTTTCAAGAATAACCACCCGTATTTTTTAAATAAGTTTTTGTATATTTAAAATTAGTTAGAGGCAGGCTTTTGCGTTGATGGATAATCGTTAAAGAAATTAGTATGCATACAAAATCCGTTTTTATTATTGGGCTGATTACACTTCTTCTGCTTTTCAAAGGCTTTTCTTGTGGGAAAACATATGCAGCAGAAAGCTTTTTGGATTCTTTTTTAGTCCCTGGCTGTCAAATAAATGATCCAAACGATTCAACATTTTTAGTAATCAGCGATAATAATACCAGTGCCAGGGTTTTTGATATCAGCAATGTATCAGAGCAGAAGTATGTCGATAAGATAGCTGTAATGGCAATTCCAAGTTCTGATTTTATCGTGCTTTTAAATTCTGTTGTCTCGGAAAGTGAGTTTTCCTATACAATCGAAAATCAAAAAGGAAAAATACTGGCAAGCGATATGCTAATGGGTAACGAAACGCTTATTCGTTTGCAATATAACTCTCCTGAGGTATTTTATTTAAAGGTATTCGAAGAGGATGAGCAAGTTCAGTGTTTTAAGATCTTAAAATACTTTTAATGTCCAGAGTTTATTAAGTACTATCGGTTTTACCTTTCGTTTTATAGATCTCATCACGAAACGCAGATGGCATAAAAGTAAAATTCTTAACACCAAACTTCCGTGCTAACAGCTCAATACCAATTAATCCGGCTCCACCACCAGGCAGAATCGAAACAGCAGTAAAAAAAGAAAAGCGTCCCACATCTTTTAATTGTTCGATAGCAGCCTTCACCTCTTCGGGCGAAGGAGGTTCCTTTCGATTGCTAAGATCCAGTTTGCTTTCCAGCAATTTAAAAAAGGCCTGGGCCATCTCTTTGGTTTCTCGGGCTTCCTGGCCGGAAGCTCGCATAGTTTTATCGATGGCCTTTTTGGAGGTGGTGGCAAACTTTCTGGCCAGGCGGTGTTCCTTTAATCTTTGCCAGGCAGTTTTATGTTCAACATATCCTGAGTAAAACCGGTCCGAAAGGTATTTCTGATTGTGGTCGTTCATGAGTGGTTTCATAAATTCAACAGCAACTAAATATACTTATAAGTATTGCAGCAAACTATTGTTTTAGTCCGAAAAGTTTTTGTGATTTAATCACTTCAGCCACAACTTCCGGAACTTTTTCCTCCCATTCAGAATCCCCGTTCTTCATTGCCTCGCGCGTATCGCGCGTAAATACATCGATAATTTCGGGATTAAACCTCTTTAAGGGAAGAATACGTCTATTTAGTAAAAAATGCTGAAACAAGAATTTTACTTCATCCTTAAAGGTCATTTCAGTTACCATACGTATAACACCATCTTTGAGAAGCTTTGGATATACATACAATTTGGCATCCCTGGAAAACAACTTGCCCAGCCCTTCAATTCTGCCGCCTGTTAAATCTTCATAGGTGCCGTGCGAGAAGATTTCAACAATGTTTTTTATGCCCAGAACAATCGAAACCTGCTTTTTAGTAAACTGATGCAGGTGACACTTTAGTTCATGGAAACGTGCAAAGTCCGAAATCTGAACAGCAAAGCCCATTTTGCAGAGTGTATCGACACGCCCCAGAAAATCGGTTTCATCTAAATTGCCAAATGCCAATAAATGAGACATCGATAGTTCGGTAAGCACAAGCATTTCATCTTCTCTAAAATTGTTTTCTTCGAGAAAGGCTTCCCTGGCGCAGTGGAGCATATCCTGGTGCACGATAGTAAAAGGTCTGAAACTGCCGCGGAGCGCCAGTATATGCTTCCGGTACAACAAATCGGAACCCTGTACCGGATTGCCGTTTCTGGTAAAAAACACCGAATGTGTGAGACCACAGCGAACAAGATGAACCGCCATTAATCGGTTGTCGATATGTTTAAATTGCGGCCCAGCAAATTCAATCATGTCAATTTCGATGCGCTCAGTCGATAAACTATCCAGTAAAGACTCAATTGCCTTTAATGGTTTTTGTGCGAGATAATAGGCCGCGTAGATAAGATTTATACCCAGTTGGCCGAGGGTTTGTTGCTGTTGTAAATTTGAGTTCTCACGCAAACGGACATGAAGAATAATTTTATTTGGTTGCTCGAGTGGGTTCGATTGAAATTTTACCCCCAACCATCCATGGCAATCGTGTGCACTCTTAAAGCCTTTGGCTGCAATTGTATCGGCAAAGGCAAAGAACTTTGTATCCTCCGGACGGTGATTTTCAAGTCGTTCAAGCACCAGGTTGTACTCCCTGTCAATCATTTTATTTACCCGCGAATAACTCACATACCTGCCGTCAGGCTCAGCACCATAAATTGCATCGCTGAATTGCATATCGTAAGCCGACATGGTCTTTGCAATGGTTCCGGCTGCAGCTCCGGCCACAAAGAAATTACGTGCTACCTCCTGGCCCGCTCCAATCTCGGCTATGGTACCATAAATTTGTGGATCAAGGTTAATCTTTAATGCCTTCTCAATGGTTCCTTTCATGGCATGGAGGGTTTTTATATGAGTGATTCAATTCATACGTCTAACTGCTTTTTACCGGTATTGTTCAATAAATTAGGCAACTATCCGATAATATCTTCATACGCTGCCAAAACCAATTACCGATCAGCTATTACAC
>DNTK01000008.1 GCA_003508755.1 Bacteroidales bacterium
TGGCGGAATTGGTAGACGCGCTGGTCTCAAACACCAGTGCCTTCGGGCGTGCCGGTTCGACCCCGGCTCTGGGTACAAATTCAGTTTGGAGTGTGAGTCTCGAGCAAGAGACTACACTTTAAATTGATTTTCCCTCCAATCTAAAACTACAACTCAAACCAAGTATCTGCTGGGTTTCATAAAAAAATCTGTAATCGATGTTTTAATTTTCAACCTAATTAATTTACGAGCGAGAGCAAGTTATGGTCACTCTTTTTAATTTTGCCCTCAGAATAGACTCTCTAACTAAAAATATGAGCACTTATTAAGGTAATTTGATGAGCTAAAGCTTAGCTTACAAGCCAATCCTTCGCTTCTTCTAATGATGAAAACGGTTTTACTGCATTTTCATCTCCAATCATTAGGTTGTAAGCTTTTAACAGAATTAAACGGCCTGTGCTGTTGATTCCAGCTATAGCTCTTTTTGTTGCCAATTTGGGTGTGTTTTTTGCAACTTGTTTAGCTTCTTTCATATATCCAGGTGTAGCATATGAGTTGGTCAAATCGGTAAGTTGCAAATATTCCTTATTTTCTTTAACAATAATTTCAACAGCTTTATGAAGTATTTCTATCATCTCACTATCCGATTTACAGCCGTTGTAATTGATATATAAAATTTCCTTGCCTTTATGGCTAATTTTCGAAACTTCTCCCATTTAAAAAAATTTAATTATGCACTCCGTATAAAGCAATACGACTTTATAGCGGTGAAGTTTCATCCGAGTGTGTAGATTTTTACTTTTCCTATAAAGAATTAGCATCGCGTTTATAAATTGTTTTCTTAAAAGAAAAGGGATGTTCTAACTTTCAGGAAAATTTTGCAAATGAAAATTCACTTTATAGCTATCGGCGGAGCAGCAATGCATAACCTGGCATTGGCTCTTCAGCAAAAGGGATATGAAATAAGTGGTTCGGACGATGAGATTTTTGATCCCTCAAAAAGCAGGCTCAAAAAGCAAGGATTGCTTCCACCTGAGTTTGGATGGTATCCTGAAAAAATCAACAACACCATTGATGCCGTAATTCTTGGAATGCATGCAAGGGCCGATAATCCTGAACTATTAAAGGCGCAGGAAATTGGTGTTAAAATATACTCGTATCCTGAGTTTCTTTATGAGCAAACAAAAAATAAGAAGCGTATTGTTATCGGAGGCAGCCATGGAAAAACAAGTATCACCTCAATGGTTATGCATGTATTTAAAGAAGCAGGTGTAAAATTTGACTATATGGTAGGAGCCCAAATCGATGGGTTTAGCACCATGGTTGCTTTGTCGGATGATACCGAATATGCCGTTTTTGAAGGCGATGAATATTTGTCATCACCCATCGATAAACGCCCGAAATTCCATTTATACCACCCTCATATTGCTCTTTTAAGTGGCATTGGCTGGGATCATATTAATGTGTTTCCAACCTTTGAGATTTACCTCGAACAATTTCGGGTTTTCATCGAAAAAATTGAACCATTGGGTCAATTGATTTATTTTGAAAAGGATTCTGAGTTGGTAAAACTAATTGATAACTGCAGCAGGAGGGATCTCTCGTTTATTTCTTATTCTACACCAGCACACACCATCGAAAAGGGTAAAACCTTTATCAAGAACAACAAATCGGAACATATACCCCTTGAGGTATTTGGAGAGCATAATCTTCAGAATATTGCAGGAGCGCGCGAAATATGTTTTCGGGCAGGCATTTCTCAAGACGTATTTTATTCCGCCATTAGTAGCTTTAAAGGATCAGCAAAACGATTGCAAAAGCTTTATGAATCAGAAGATAAATTAGTTTTTATAGATTTTGCTCACTCTCCTTCGAAACTAAAGGGAACAATAAAGGCAGTGAAGGAACAATTTAGCGAATGGGAGGTTGTGGTGGTTTATGAGCTCCATACCTTTAGCAGCTTAACTAAAGATTTCTTGCAGCAATATAACAACTCCTTAAATTTAGCGGACCAGGCATTGGTATATTTCAATCCTGCTGTTGTAAAAAGTAAAAAACTTCCAGCCATTAAGGCACTAGAAATAATAAAAGGTTTTGGTTTACCTCAATTAGAGGTTTATACTGATACTTCTGAGCTGAAAAAAAGTCTGAAAGATAAAGTAAATAGAGAATACCAGGTGTTTCTGTTCATGAGTTCGGGGAATTTTGGTGGTCTAGGTTTTGAGGAAATGGTGAGGATAATCACCGGATAAATTTATGATACAAATCAGTATTACTGAATTTTTTTTTATATTCATGCCATAAATATTCAAACTAATAAATATATAACCATGGAAGTAAAAGGTACAGCCGTTATTGCAATCAGAGATTTTGTCAAAAGGAATTATCCCGATCAATTTACCGATTGGCTCAACGAGCTATCTGACGATGCAAAAGCAATTTATGGTAATACCATAGATTCTACCCAATGGTATCCTGTAGAGTGTGGGGCCAAAGAGCCTACCGAAAAAATCGGAAAGATGTTCTTCAATGGTGATATTAAAGAAGGAGCCATGGAAGCAGGAAGGTATAGTGCAGAAAAGGCACTTACGGGCATCTACAAAATATTTGTTAAAGCTGCTAATCCACAGTACATAATAAAAAGGGCTTCGCGAGTATTTGCAACCTACTACAGGCCCTGCGAAATTCAGGTGGTTGATGTTCCCAAAAACGGTGTTGTTGTTGAAATGACAAAAGTTACAGAACGCTATGAAGCCATTGAAAGAAGAATCTTGGGGTGGATGTATATGGCATTGGAAATTTCGGGTTGCCAGGGTGTTAACATCACAAATGAATTGGTGCGTGAGGAAGCAGAAGGTAAGGTGGTAAAATTTGATATGCGCTGGAACTAATCCAAAACTCCGGTTTTGCAAGTTCGACCAAGCCCATTCCTTCACATCTTAGACCAAGACAGGAGGTATTTATATCTATCCGGGCCTTAGAAGAGATTACTATACATGTTTCTCGTTGCTGTTCTGCCATGGCAGTGCAACGAATTTACTGAAGAGTGCAGTTAGTTCATGATGTTTGAAATGGCTGTACACAATAAAATTTTTTTAAAAAAATTTGCAGCAATAAAAAAAACGATTACTTTTGCACCTCGATTTCAGATTTGAAATCACAAAAGGTCCGTTCGTCTAGGGGTTAGGACGCCAGGTTTTCATCCTGGTAACAGGGGTTCGATTCCCCTACGGACTGCGAAAATGAAACAAACGGTTTCAAAACTCTTCAAAAGCCCTTTAAATGAAGTGACCCCAAAAAGT
>DNTK01000183.1 GCA_003508755.1 Bacteroidales bacterium
TTGATAAAAAAGCCAGGAGTCTAAATCAATACCGATAGGGTTTTTGGCTAAAATTTCACTATTATTCCCGTAGTAATTGATTTTAAGATTTGGTTTTATAACTGCTGTTAAAGTGCGGACCCTATTTTCTCCAAAGGTATGTGCATGAAAGGCACCGGCCCCCCATGTTTTATTCTCCGTATATAGTCCAACCACTCCTGAAACATCGGGTGCCACATAGGTTTTATATTTTTTTTTGCGTTTATGAAAATACAGTACAGCTAAACCTGCACCATACCCCACAGCAGGTTCGGTAATAGGAATAATTATCGGTAGAACCCCATTATGCTCTAAAAGAAAAGAACTCACGTCAAAAGCTCCATCCACTGGGTCACGGAAGCTTATTTTTTTTTTGGTTGGTATGGTGTCCTGTTGCCCGCTAATTATATGAGAGCAGAACAACAAACAAATCCACATTAAAATTATACTAAGTTTCATACCTCAATTCTATTTATTGTTATAATTACCTTCCAAAAGATTCACCAATTCTGAAATAGACTCCCCAATCGTCTTTTCCTAAGGCGGCGTCAATACCAATATTAATTCGTTGTTTTTCTATAGCCATATAGCGTATCCCAAATCCTCCACCTGGCAAAAATGGTGCTTTGTTAAGATCCGAAAGTGTCTCAACAGCAGTAGCCATTCCAAAAAATCCTACCATACCAAATTTATTTTTAAAACGATGGCGATATTCTGCTTGCAACGCATAGACTTGATTATCTCGGTAACGCCCTTCTGTATAGCCTCTAATGTCATCCTGGCCTACTACATTCTGTCCTTGAAAAGGCACATCTCCTGTTGCTATTGCGGCATGAAATCTGGTGGCAATAATATCTCTAGATGATTTAATAGGAATAAAGTGATTATAAGTGAAATTATAAGATTCAAATTTGTCATCACTGCCTATCCAGTCGCGATAAAAATTATTTCTAAAAGTTATATTATATCCGCTATAGGGATTTATTTGATTATCGCGCTTATCATAATTAAGAGTATATCCAGCAGAGTTCATACTTCTCTGGTTTGTTAATAAACTGGGTGGAATAAATTCAGGAAGGTCAAAAACGGTTTTAGAATTAGAATAAATACCTAATAACCCAAAATAGAGTTTCCCTATTATTTTGCGCTCTACTTTAAGCATAGCAAAATTAGCTTGGGTGTTGTAGCCAATAAAACCACCAGTTCCAAAAACTGGGATTTCTTGAAAGTATTGATAATTGATATTGCCAGATCCTACTGCTGCAAGAATTCTCCAACGGTCTTCATTGATATATAAGCGCTGAAATAACGCCCCAAACCAGGTGCCATTAGTTGTATACATGGCAAAAATACCAGAAGAAGATACTGGCGATATGCTGTCTTTTTTACTTATTTTATAAAAAGCCTGTCCCATTGCTCCTAGACTAAATCCGGTAGCATTACTATAATTAACCACAGGAACACCCGCAAAATTTACTTTTTTCTGTGGTTTTGATTCTTCCTGGGCATTGCTGAAGGAACCAATCAAACCTAGAAAAAGCAGGACAAAAATATTATAAATGGAATGCAAGTGCTGTTTCAACATTTGATATCTTAAAATGTTTTAAAAAAATAAATCTTTTATGTCGTATTGGTTTTATCAATGCTAACACCATAACTTAAATTTAAGGATTGTCTTGCGACTATAGCCCAAGCCTATATAGTTGTGAACTATACATCTGCTTAAAAATTTATAAAACCCCCAAATATTGCACTTCGTTTTTAATGTTCTACGGGTGGAAGCTAATTAAAAAAAAGAATGGTCGTAATTCCTATTACAGGCAGATATAGTTTGTTTTTATAATGTCAATCCACTAAGCCAATTTTTTCCTTTATATCCAAAACGATAGCTTAGACCAAAAATTAATTGACTTCTACTTCCAAAACTGTAAATACTGGTTAACGTATAACGTTTGTTATATTGAAAATTAATACCAACATTCATACTCCAAGGCGATATAAATCTTTTATTAAACTTATAATAAAGATCCGTTGACTCTCCGCTAGAGAGCCAATCGGAAAGCCCGCTGTATAGGGGGTCCAAAACTTCTTGTTCCCTATCGGTTAGATCATCATACCAGCCATTTAATTGGCCAAGAAGCCTATCTTTGTCGGAAGGACTGATCAATTCTAATTTACCACTGCCCTCGCTATTAATGCCTAAATATTGTGCTCCTACTAGCAGTGCCAAGTTTCTTTCTGGTTTTCTAAAATGGAACAAATAACCTGTCCTTACATTAAAAACAAGTGATCTGTTGGCCTGATCCAAGTTTTTCATCTTAGTCCATACCATGGCAAAATCGGTTGATACTATCATTGGACCAACGGCACCTGCCAAAACGGTCCCCCAACCATAGGCCAGACCAGTATTTCTTTTGGTGTTGAATTCCAATTCTAAAGGAAGGCCCACTTGTACATTAGTTTTTGCGTTTACGCTTCCTACTATTCCGTAAAAATTTAAAAAAGGTAATAACCAAAAATCGTAACGTGCCGTATAAGCGTTTACTTCTGAACTAATACTTCTAAAACGTGCAATACCATCAATAGGAATAAGCACATCTTCTTCAAAACCAACAAAGGCATCACTTAATAGGAGATCTTGTTTAGAAAAGGCATAGTTAAATGAAATCCCGTTAGGATAAGGAATATCAAATCCCAATTCTCTTATTTTTTTGCCCATGATGGGCAAATGCCATTCATAGGGTGTTCGCTTTAAACTATCTGTATAGGCTTCCATCCTATCAGAAATAGAGAGATTAGTCACCTGTCCGTAAAGCATCGTTGTGGACACTAGTAGAAATAGAGAACTGATTATAAATTTATGAATGTTTTTAGTCATGGCTCAATATTATTGATATTTCTTCAAAATTGTTCGCAATTAATACATTATCCCAAGAAGACTTATAAATCAAAAAGGAGATGATGGCTGATACCCGTTCTTCGGTAATTACATCCTCAAAGACACCAGCGTCAACTATGGCATTGATAAGATTTTGCACTACTTCTTCAACATTAGTATCCTGAATAGATTGGAGTATGGGTAAAATAGCTTGCGCAATAGCTTCTTCAGTAACATTTTCTTTAATGATATCTAGATTAACAATTAGCTCTGCCAAATAACTAGCAACTACCTCTGCATTGTTAAGAATGATTTCTTCTAACAAAGGAGTAATTAGATTCTGAATTGCTTCCGGAGTGACATTATCAGAAATAAAATTATTTAACGCTATAGCAATACTTAATGCCGTAGCCTCGGGGTCTAAATTATCTAGAATTGGACTTAATAGATCTCTAATTTGCTCATAAAGCACTTGCGAAATATCACCTTCAAGACTTAAAAGCCATTGGGTGAGAGTAGTACCAGCTGTTTCAGGGTTTATAGTCTGTAAAAATTGAAGTGCTGCAATAAATGTGTTATTAAGATTCTGCGTGTTTAAAAATTGACTTATAATTAGATTGGCAACATCGTCTGCCGCTTGATCTGGACCGGTAATGGCTATAACAGGTTTAATTGCAATATAGGCCAACCTAATGGTATTTTGCATACTAACATAGTCTGGTTCTAGATTGAGATCTGGAAATTCTGCATTAAGAGTATTTACCAAGTCTTCTATAGCATCTGTCGTCTGGGTTGCCAGTGCTCCCATTTGCAAAATAGATGTATCATCTATGAGCTCCGTAAATGGCAAAATTAAGTTGGAAATACTCTCTTCATTGACAAATAAGTCTTCTATCACTGTGGTCAGGACACCTGCTATCTCAGCTATTTGTGCCTCATCTAATTCTGTAAATTGTGTCCACGCATTTACTAATATGGGTTGTATATTATCCTCATTAAATACGTCAAAAAACAAATCTACCACCAAGGTGGCTATTGCTTCGGAAACTTGGTCAGAATTTGTTGCAATTTGCTCAATGTACGGTAATATTAGATTGTTGATCTGCTCTTCAGAAAGTTGTTCATTTATACCTTCTACAACGGCTGTTGCAATAGCTTCAGATACTGCTTGAATGTCGATATTGGTGATCCCTTCAAGTTGATTTAGAATTAAAATAGTTAATTCTTGCTGCCAGTCAACTTGCTCTAGTGCCTCTCTAATATCCGCAGCTAATAAAGCAGCTAGTTGATCAGGGTCAAAATCATTTATAAATTCTAATTGCCCTGATATCGCATCCACAACAACATCGTTAATCAAAGTTTGTAGCGCTTCATTGTTGAATAGTAGACCTGCAATTAGATCCCCAATTTGATTAGGTGTTTGGTTAGCAACTTGATCAAGAAGTTTCTCATTTATTTTTCTAATTACCCTTTCTGCCGTTTCAGAAGTTGCAATTAAAGACAACTCTTTAGTGTCATTATCGTAAATGTAATTGTAATTCAAACTTTGTTCTGAGGTGATTCTAATTGTTCTTTCATTAAACACAAAGTAAGTGCCTATTTGTTCCTCTAATAAAAGATCAATTTGACCATTTCTAGTTATAATAGTTCTATCGTCCTTAAATTCTACTTCGTATTCCCGCATGTCCGAAGCATCTAGGACCGTATCATCTAGATCGTAAATACCTGCATTCAATATAGCGTTCGTAGCATTGAACAATAGGGGTGGAGGAATATCTTCATTTCTTACCTCAATTTTAAATTGCTTAAGATTCCATGTGTTTGTCGTCAATATTTCATTAGTGTCATCGACCGCTTTTATAACGCTATCTTCGGGTACTTCGCAAGTAAACAACACCACCAACGTTATTAACCCTAAACATCTATTTTTATTTTTCATTCTTCTATTTTTAAATAATATACTTTATCATCATTTGTAATCGGTTTCCAATACCAGAGGTTGTATCACCATTGACACGTTCTAACCTCATATACTCAATGCCAACATTTACCTTTTTATAAGGTGACCAAATCAAGTTGATATGCCCAGAGGAACCGCTTTTCATTTTAGTCTCATCTCTAAACTCAGATGGGTCAATGGAATAATAATTAAGATTGAAATTACCAACGAGTTTTGGTGAGATATTTAGTGCAATCCCTGTCCCTAGATTCCATGCTGGCATGGTTTCCAGTTTCCCATTTGAATCAAGAATCGCAGAGGCATTTGTTCCAAG
>DNTK01000190.1 GCA_003508755.1 Bacteroidales bacterium
ATAGAAGAAAAACGGATCGCCGCCTAATTTTTCCATACACAACTCTTGACCATAACTCATTTCACTTTCAGCTTTTCAAGCGAAACTATTTTTGAGTTGGATGTGTGGCACACTTAACCAACCATTGAGCAGTTTTCCGAACCATTATTTCTTCAGTAAACGTTTTTTTAAATTTTTCTCTTGCCGATTTTCCAAGGGTTTCTGCAAGTGATCTATGTTCGACGAGTTTTTCAATAGCGTCAATTAACGATTTAGAATTGGCTGCCGGGATTATTAGACCTTCTTTAAGATGGCAAACAGATTCTGTATTCCCGCCTACATTTGTTGCGATAATAGCCTTGCCCGCGCGCATTGCCTCAATAAGGCCAATTGAATGGTTTTCGGCAAGAGATGGAAGAATAAAGATATCTATGGCAAGCAAACATTTTGGAACTTCAGATCGAAATCCAGTAAAAATTACTTTTTGATTAAGTCCGCATTTTATTACTTTCTCTTTAAGCTTTTTTTCAATAGTTCCGGAACCGATAATGACAAGTTTACAATTGGTAATCTTTTTGCACAAGACATAAAAAGCGTCAATCAAATACTCAATTCCTTTGAAGGGATCAAGGCGTGAAGTAACGCCAAGAAGGATTTCACTATCTTGTACACCCCAATCCTTTCGGAACTTTCTTCTAAACTTTATAGGGCTCTCTTCGTCCCTTATCCCGTTGTAGATAACTTCTATCTTAGATGAAACGACACCCTTTCGCAGTAGACTTTGTTTTGTGAATTTTGACACCGCAACGCAAGAATACGCACAATATCGAATATAAGCTTCGGTAAAATTATTGATCAGTCTTTGAAATACCTTTCTAATGGGAGTAAAAGCATAATATGACCCATGGTATGAGCAAATATAACGAGGTTTTGTTTTCGTTCTCATTCTTGTTATTGCTGCAACAAAATGTCCATTGAAACCATGTGTCATTATGATTTGGGGTCTTAAACTATCAATTTCTAAAACGCTTTTTGAAATCCATGAAAAATCGTATCTATTTTTAATATAAACCGTTTTAGCTGAAATTTTTTCCAACGTATTTTTGTCATAGTCCCAATTATCACCAAGGATGACGATAGAAAAGATTTTTATTGGTGCTTGATGGAATACGTTGTCAATCAGTTGAGCGTATTTAACAATACCTCCTACCGAGAAACCCCAATGAATGCTCAAAACTTTTATCACTTGAAGGTCCTAAGAATAATTTAGTTACGTAAATTTTAAATTCGAAGTTTAAAATAGAGGTAAAAAGTATTAAATTCCTAAACCTACTTTTCTTCTTTCTATCTCTAAGACCTTTAGGTGGATCATGAATTCGTATGATGCTCGCAATAGACAATAAAAAAAACCAGCGAAACCATCGATCAATCCTAATCTAAAAATGTAGAGATAAAAAAAAGCAAGTAGTGGCCGGAGTGGCAGGCGATAATAAATTTGTTTTATAACCTTACGCCTCTGGTCAGGATGTTTGCTAAAAAAATTTTTTAATACTATTTTTTCCCTTTCATTAAAAATTTTTTCGGCTTCCATTGTAGAATAAACATTATGCTTGTGAAACCAATGGTGAAACCCATTATTGAAAGGATAGTGTTTGAAATGTCCGTCTAAGTATCCTTTTTTTCCACGGCTCGAGTACTCTTCATTAATTTCTCTCTTAATAATTATTTCGTTTTTTAGAAATAAACGTCCAGTCCAAGTCGGGTATCCACTGCTCCTTTTCAACCATTTCCCTAAAAAATAATCTTTTCTTCTATAGTAATAAATTGAAACATCGCTGTTTGTTTGTATTTTGTTTTTCATCTCATTTGCAAAGGTATCGTCATAGATTTCATCTGCATCTACCATGAGTATCCAAGGATGTTTGTGATTTATGTCATGAATAGCCGCTTTTCGTTGATTCGCATAATTATCGAATTTTCTTTGAAAAAATCTTGTTTTATATTTCAAAGCAATTTCTTTTGTAGAATCGGTACTATATGAATCAAACACTATAATATCATCACACCATGAAAGCGCTTCAATACAGCGCCTTAAATTTTTTTCTTCATTTAAAGTTAAAATAACTACAGAAATTGACATATTTAAAACGCTATTATAAAATGTGCATTAAAGTTATTAACTCTATTCAAATATTTGAAAAAAAATTTTTATATTATAACCAAGCTTTAAGGTCATGACCAATAAGATTTTGAACCTTTAGGACATCCTTTTTGTATAGTTTATTTAAGGAGAACCTTATTTCAGGAGGGAATTCGCGCATTTTTCCAGTGTTGAATCTCTTAATTTTTCTTCCTATGTTTAGCAACTTATCAGGAGCTACGTCAACAATAGATTGTCTTCTTATAAGATGTAAAATAGTGCTTAATAAAAAACTCTTTGGATAACCACCAACATTATGTTGAACTGATAGCCTCGGTATAAAAGAACTTTCGACACCAACGAATTGATATATTTTTTTCATAAATATACGTCCATCATTCTTAAAATCATCGTACAACCCTATTAAAATATTATCTTTTTTGAATAAATCTATATACCGCTTAATTTTTTCAAAATAGAACCCTACTTGTACATAATGAGATCCTATGGTGAGTGCATCTTTTATATTTCTTCTCTCAATACCGTCTTTTAAAGCCATCATATAGTCAGAATAAGCTCTTTCGGCAGGATTTCTTATTATAATTATAATTTTCACATTAGGTATTGTGTTTTTTATATTATAAGCTGCAATTTTACTTTCAAAATAAATCGGTGATGCTTCTCCAATCGCTACTTCATTTTCAGCTTTTCTGAACAGATCTTGATACTCTGATATTGAACGAACCGGAAAATTAAGGTTAGGAGTATCTCCTAAGAAAGTCTTCGTATGATCACCTTCAAATGCGAAATAATTAGTTTCTTTTATTGGGCTCATATATACTTCAGGGTGTTCATTCAAGTACTCGTATAGGGCCGTAGTTCCAGCTTTGGCCACACCGACGATTATGAAATCTGGTAGATTCAAATTAGGCTCCTATAAATATACACGTTTTATAATATTTCTAAAAACATTTTTTCAGTGTTTTCTACCATTCTTTCTTCGCTGAACTTTTGTATTATCATCTCTCGACAATAGAATTTCATATTTTCAATTTTTTCTTCATTCTCAGAGAGATAACACAAAGTATTAGCAAGACTTTTCCAATCTTTAACTGGTACCAAATAGCCTGTTTTTCCTGGGATAATTGCTTCCCTCAATCCACCGATATTGGAGGCGACCATGGGTACCCCCATGCTCATTGATTCAAGCATAGCCATGGAGAAGGTCTCTACCGAAGTGGACGCAATTACTGTGATATTTGAAGTTGCTATGGCCGGTCGGACGTCATTAAGTACTCCAAGAAAAATAACCCGTTTACTAAAATTTTTCTCTTTTACAATTTTTTCAATGGCAGGGCGACGTTTTCCGTCTCCAACCAATAAAAGGTAACTATTGGGTCCAAGTTTCGAGAAAGCCTTTAAAAGTACTTCATGTGCTTTTTCAGGCCTGAAATTAGCTATACAGCTAATTATAAAAGCATCATTTGGAATTTTGTATAATTTTCTTAAATTGATTCCTTCCTTTTTAAAAGGTTTGGGGTTAAAATATGAAGTGTCAATACCATTGTAGATAACGCACCCAATTCTCGACATAAAAGGATATTTATTTATCCAATACTCTTTTTGTGTTTCGCAAACAAATACGATTTTGTCACACAACCTGAGAATCCATCTATATAAAAGCCTGTCAGAAATTTCCCCTATTTTTGATTCGCTAACAGTTCTGTGTAGTGCTGCTATCAATTTAGGTTTTCTATTAGAAAAGAAAATCCCCAACTTCCCGAAAAAAAGTGAATTTTGCATCGTGCAATGGACAATATCAATTTTTTCTTTATTGATTATTTCTATAATTTTAGAAATGACATTAAACCCGATTTTACCATGTCTCTGACAATGGGTGAAAGTTACAAAATTCTGATTAAGTCTTTTCAATTGCTCAAGGTCATTTAAGTAGCACAATAAATATGGTTCAAAAAAAAAATGCGATAGTGAGTTTATTAGGTTTATAATCTGAGTTTCTGCACCTGCTCGTACTAGCGAGGGGACAATAAATAAGATTTTTATTTTTTTATTTGTCATGTAGAAAAATCTATAATTCTTTTCTATTTATTAATCTGATATAGCACTTTGCAACAAGTTCTGGAGAATAACTATTCATTACATACATTTTCGCTTTTTCACCGATATTATTCCTTAAATCAGAATTTTCGAGTAACTTCTCCACCGCATCAATCATTTCCAAATGACTAACTGGCGAAATACCAATACCTTCCTTAGCGATTATTCCATCAGGGTCGAAAAATGAAATAACCGGTGTCTTTCGGGCCCAAGCCTGCAAAAATGAATTCGGGAACCCCTCACTCTCAGAGGTATTGATGAACACTTTTGCATCCAAAAAATAAGCGTTCACCTCATGATACGGAACTGGACCTATAAATTCCAAGTTCTTAACTGGTTTGGCAAGGCTGGTTATCTTTTCAAAATATTTCTCAAATCCAGGCGACGATCCACCTATCATGACAAACCTATGTTTAGACAGTGATTTGGCCAGTTCGATGAAGCGTTCCGGTCTCTTAAATGGCCGCATATTGTTCACCCACAGGCCGTCAATCCCTCTGGTTGCCTGTAGTTCTTGGTCCAAGGGCAATTCCACGGCCATGGTCACGACGAACCCTTTGAGACCATAATGCTTATCGAGAAGGTTAGCCTGGTTCACCCCCTGGACAGCGATCAGGTCGGCCCGTCTGAGACCATATTCATAGATCTTCTTGTCCCGCCATAATTTGATCAGGTGCTCGCCAGGGATGCAATCGGTATCGTGGGCGGTTCTGAAAACAAATGTTTTATTGTAGTGCCGGCAAAACCAGGCAACAACCCCTGTCATCATTCCGGCACAGGATTGATAGTAAATCTGCGCGTTGGCTTTTCTGAGGGCTTTGACAATACTCGTCAACCGAGGATGGATAAACCGGATTATCGGAATACCTGCGTTTTGCTTGAATGTTTTATGAATCCTTATCCCGTCGATAACTTCACCTTCGGGCTGCCCGTAATCCCAATCCACCACAGACACCCGCCAGCCCAAATCATTGAAAGCCTTTGCCAGAAGGGTCACCTGAACCGACTCGCCACCGATGTATCCCGAACCAAAGTGCCGGTTCAACACCGGATAAACATCCGAGCCGACAAAGCATATGCTCCGGTTCATCCGCCTATCACTCCCTTCAGGCCGCTACCGTAACTATATGAAACGACCGATTCATGTATTGGATTGGGGGCGCTGTTCTCTTCCGCATCAAGCTGAGCATATTTTAACGTTACCGCGCTATAAATCATAACCAGAGACCAAAGATGCAGTACAACCACAAAAAATATGGCGATACTGAAGCCAACCATTCCCACGAAAAAACCTGAAAATAAAATGATGCCAAAATCGTCGTTCGCTTCTCGTAAGGCCTTGAGACCGCTCCTTAATACGCCCAATATTAATAAGGCGAATACACCAAAACCGATAATACCGTGATCGGCGAGGTATTGCAGATAATTGTTGTGACTATTCGAAGGTGAACCGGTCAATTTTTCAATTATATCATGATAACCATTCAACCCGAGCCCGAATAACGGTTCCTTTAAAAAATAGCTGAAAGAAGATTTCCAAATATCAAGACGGCCTGAACTGTATTTGTTTAAATCAGCCCCTTCTTCCACCGCCACTCTTGCAGAGGTTCTTTGTTCCAGCCGAGACGGTAATACGAATAAGGAAATTGAAACAAGTACGATGAGAATGACTCCCGCGGTTAAGATACCTTTCCTGGCTTTTCCCTTGAAAGACTTCAAAATCCAAAACAATGTAAAGATGCTGACACAAAAGGACAACAGTCCCCCTCGGGAACCGGAGGCAATAAGTGCACACATTATAGTTATACAACTCAGCGCCGAGACTATTCGGCCCGATAACCGGCTGCCAAGCAGCGTATATGAAATAAAAATAGGAAACATGAGAACCAGATAAGCCGCATACTGATTGGGTTCCGCAAAAACCGGCCAATACCCTCCGTGCTCGATTTGCAATGCCCCGATCAAGGCCACTTTGGTCACGACAAGAATCGTCACCAATGCGCTCAATATCACGACGGTCATCAGTCCAAATGTGATTCTCTTGATTATCAATTTGCTGCGCGCCAGGTTAAATATCAGGACAAACAAAATGAATGGTTCGACCCAGCCCTTGAAGGCGACAATTTCATGCAGCATGCTTACATGCCGGAATTCACCGTTAAGCGCCTTGTAAGGAATCGACATCGCAACAACCCAAACCAAACCAATGATATATTTATAAAGGTTGTTCCATTGAAAATTTTGACGTTTGAACGCGTTGCTCAAAAGCCACCCCAAAATAATCAGGGCGATAGCCATATTGGCCAGTGAAACACCTTTTATACCGGTTGACACGGCCTTCCCAAAGGTCGGTTCAAGCCATAAAACAAACAGCAGTAGATAAATGACCACGGTTTCAATCATTATGCTGTACCTCCACCGCAATCGATTTCGTTGAGAAGCGACTGTCTTGGCCAGGGTATGTTTCAGACGCCCGTTTTAAGCGACCCTCCAATGCACGGGCGATTGTTGAAGATCGGAAATTGGTTCCGGCGAATCTCCAGGCCATGTTGCCCATTGCGGTTGCTTTTTCAGGGTTCGTCAAAAACCACGCGATCCGATCCCGGACTTCATGGACATCACCTGTTTTTACCAGGAAGCCTGTTTTTCCATTCTCGACAGCATCAACCATGCCGCCTTCGTTCACTCCTATCGATGGTTTGCGCCTGGCGGCAGCCTCCACAAAAACGCGGCCGAAGGATTCTTCCTTGCCTCTTTTGGAGGGTAGGATAAACAGATTACAGGCATCATAATAGGCAATGAGCTCGGAATGAGGAATATTTCCGGGAAAAATGACAACATCGCTCAACCCGAGTTCTTGTGCCAATTTTCTAAACAGACCGGACGCACTCCCATCACCGACGACGATATATTTGAATGTTTTGCCTACAGCACCCCTCAACAGTGCTAACGCACGAAGCACATCATCCACTCCCTTGCCTGATTCGAGGTTGGACACGGACAGCAGCACAAAGTCGACCTCGTCGATGCCAAGCTTTTGTTTGAGCGCACTGATCCTCGTCCCATTTTTTTTTTCATCAAAAAAAGAATCGCCGATCGAGCGGGGAATCACATCCATACGGTTCTCGAGCCATGGCGCCAATCCGAGGATTTCTTTGCGGGTTGAACGGCTGACAACGCCAATCCATTTTGCCGATGAATAGCTTTCCAAAATAAACCGCTTAAATTGCCTTTCAATTGCCTTTTCCACAGCAAACTTGATGTCGCTCAAAACACCGCGATTACCCTTGGAACCATCTACCGCGATAAATGGTACGCTACAGTATGACATGTAAGGTATTTTAATCTTACCAACCCACGAGCCCCATAAACAGTTGGCGGCTTCATCGGCGACAAAGATAACGTCAGGTCGAAACAAATTAATCCGCTGTCGAATTCGTTGTGAATAAATGGGTTGCAAAAGCCAATTGGCGCGACTTGGCCCAGCCAGGCTGTAGCTCTTTAAGAAATGCCACTTGGGCAAAAGGGTTATCGGAAATACCTGCCGCTTGACAAAATTTTCAGCCCCCGTGTTTCTGACCGTGACGACTTCAACCATGTGCCCGAGGTTGTGCAACCCTTTGGCAATTTCAAAGTTGGAAAACTCCATCCCCCCTCTGCCGGGTGGAAAATGTTGGGCATAAATAAGGATTTTCATTTCAAGCTCTTCGAGATTTGAACCCGAACCGCAATTTTTGTTGTTCAATTATTTGGATGGATCTAACGAATGCAAAAACCAAAATATATTGCCATCTTGATTTTACGG
>DNTK01000189.1 GCA_003508755.1 Bacteroidales bacterium
TTCTTCATTCTCACCATCTGCCGCAGCTTTTAAGTTTTCTATAGTTGAGCCAATAATACCGGCAGGGTAAGAAGCAACTATTTCAGTCATACCACCCTCGAGAAAATTAAAGAATCTCTTTGCATGTTCCTTTTCCTGATCAGCTGTTTCCTGGAAAATGGCAGCGATTTGCTCATAGCCTTCTTTTTTTGCTGCCTTGGCAAAAAATTCGTAGCGGTTGCGGGCCTGTGATTCTCCGGCAAAGGCCTTTAATAAGTTTTGTTCCGTTTGTGTTCCTTTTAAACTCATAGTGAAAATATTATTTTTCTGTTATTGTATTTCTTCAAAATCATCTGCCGATGCCCCGCAAACCGGGCAAGTCCAACCGGGCGGCAAATCTTCAAATGCTGTTCCTGGTGCAACCCCCGATTTTGGATCACCTTTCTCCGGGTCGTAGATATGACCACAAATTACACATTGATACTTTTTCGATTTTTGGGCTGCCGGTTTTGCTAGTTTCGCTTTGTCAATGTAGGTTGGAGCGTTTTTTGGGGCAATCCCTTTCTTTATTTCACGATAAAATGCATAAGTAAGTGGAATTTCATCGCTCAGAATTTCGCTGTATTTCACTTCTCCAATAAAAATGAAGTGAGTTCCAACATCAAAAGTATCAACGAGCACACACTCAATTGTAGCAATTGTATCATCTAATACAACAGGAATGCCCAGCTCACCTGTTTTTACATTGGCATGTTCAAACTTTTTAATGGTCCGGCCACTTTTATAGCCAAACGTGCCAATTGTATCGCGCGAGCTGTCCTGCTTAAGAACAGAGATAGCGAATGCACCGGTTTCTGCTATGAGCTCTGCTGTAAAATTGTCTTTGTTACAGCAGGCAGCAAATTTGGCAGGTTCGGCGGTTACCTGAAATACCGAGTTACTGATAAAACCATTTCCTTTATCAATAGTACCGGACGAGACGATGTACATTCCATAGCTTACCTTAAATAGTGCATTAAAGTCTATCATAGTTGAATACATTTTGACATTAATTGAATTTAAAGGTACAAAAGTGCAACAATGCACAATATAGAACACCATTATTTAAAATGTTTCTAATTAATGGGTTAGTAATCTGGGCTATTTAGAAAACTGTCATAAAACCTATTAAAAGAATAGGATAAATAGTTAAAATTTCGTTAAAAGCAATTACATTTGTCATGAAAACAAAGTCTACTACGTTACTTTGTAAACAAGAACAATAAAAAAATGAGTATCATGAAAAATATAGTTTGCCCCATTTCAGCAGAAAGAGTTCCTGAACACTTGCCAAGGATTAATGCTTTATTTGTAATAAGCTTATTAACACTTTATTTATTTACAGGCTTTATTCCTCTTTTACTTTTTTTATTCATCGATTTTATTGCTCGAGGAACAGGCTATGCTCAGTTCAGTCTTATTCATCATGCTTCATCGGGGATTTCGCAAAGTTTTCAACTGAAAAGTCAATTAATTGACAAAGCACCAAAACTGTTTGCAGCACGATTAGGCGCTGTTATGATTGGTGCTGCCTCTTTGTTGGTTCTAATTGGACAACCCATTGCTGCTTCTGTTGTAGCAATTGCAGTAGCGTTTTTTGCAACACTTGAATGTGTTTTGAATTTTTGTGTAGGTTGTTATGTATATAGTCTTATTGTATTGCCCTTCTATTCTAAGAAAAGCTAAAAATCAATGAATAATTTAATAAGCTTGCTGACTCTGGTTTATTAAAATTAAAAGTCCTGATATTCTATTAGGACTTTTTTGTTATAAAAAAATGAGGTTGCCTGTGTAGATTTCACAGTCAAATCAATTTAATTTGCATTAATATTGATTGATAATATGAAAAAGACGCTGGCCATTGTAACAGGAGGTAATTCTTCTGAGTATATAATCTCAGTAAAAAGTGCCGATACCATTCATGAAAATATTGACACAAATTTATATGATGCATACCGGGTAGAGATTAAAGGAACCGAATGGAAGGCAGCCTTACCGGATGGAAATTTTGTGAGCGTTAATAAAAATGATTTTTCGTTTCTTTTAGCCGACACACATGTTAAATTCGATGCTGCCCTGATTATGATTCATGGCGATCCGGGTGAAAATGGAAAATTGCAGGGATATTTCGACATGCTCAACATTCCCTACACGGCTTCAAACGTCTTAAGCTCATCCGCAACTTTTAGCAAGCACTTTACAAAACAATACCTGAAAAGCTATGGCATTCTTTCGGCAGACTGGATACTTCTCAGTAGTAGAATTGGGTATGATTTATCTGAAGTCGAAGCTAAAATCGGATTTCCCTGTTTTGTAAAACCGAATAATGCCGGTTCGAGTTTTGGGGTTAGTAAAGTCAGTAATATTGAGCAGTTAAAAGATGCTGTTAAGAATGCCATGGCTGAAGATGATGAGGTTCTGGTTGAAAAAATGATTGAAGGAACAGAAATAACTTGTGGTGTATTGCGTACCTCTAATAGTGTATATACCTTGCCCGTTACCGAAATTGTTAGTAAAACAGGATTCTTTGATTACGAGGCAAAATATACAGAAGGCATGGCTGATGAAATTGTTCCGGCACGAATTAACGATGCCATTGCCAAAGAATGTCAGGAATTATCACTTAAAATTTATGACCTTTTCCATTGCCACTGGTTTGCACGGGTAGATTATATCCTTTCAAACGGGAACCTTTTTTTATTAGAGATAAATACAATCCCTGGCATGAGTAAAGAAAGC
This sequence comes from Bacteroidales bacterium, assembly GCA_003508755.1. Classification (GTDB taxonomy): domain Bacteria; phylum Bacteroidota; class Bacteroidia; order Bacteroidales; family UBA10428; genus UBA10428. The sequence goes on from DNTK01000189.1 coordinate 2,758, forward strand.
ATTATTCCGAAAATGTTACGTGCCGATAATCTATCTCTGTCAGACATGCTTAATCAAATTCTGGATGATATAGTTTAAATGCCCAGCCGGGCAAATAGGCAATTTTTTGGTTGCCGCTTATTATTCAATTATATTCGTGTTGAGTAAAAGCCAGCAGCATTGAGACTTCTTAAAACACTTTTAGTATTTTACTTTGCAGGAGCACCTCTTTTTGGGGGAATTGCCCAAGAAATGTCCTATGAGCATTTGCATTCAAAAGGTGACTCATTTTTGTTCGCCAATAATTTCGATGAGGCCATTGTTGCATTTGAGGAAGCAAGAATTGAAGCTGACCAGCAAGGAAATAGTTTTGAATATTTCTTGCAAACGTATAAAATAGGCTATTGCTATTTTAGGCAAAATGAAAATTTTCTTGCTTTAGCCCATTTTACGCAGATTTCTCTTATGTATTCTCCTAAGACACCTGAGGATTCAGCCCTCTATTATTTAAGTTTTCTCGAAGAATTAGTGATTACCCAAAAGGCAATTATTGAAAAATTTTCTGAAAAAGAACTAGAGAATATTATTGCTAAAGGAGGTTACCTTAATTCTCACCTCAGAAAAAGGTATATGTACGTTCTGGGAGGGTTCTTTATGCAACGCCTGGAATACCCTGCCGCAAAAGCCAATTTTCAGGAGTCGGTTAACATTAAAACAAAGGATACATTTTTAGAGGAAAATAGTTGGTATTATCTCGGCTGGGTTTATGAGCAATTAATGGAACACAACAGAGCCATTGAATGCTATGGTTATTTATTAAGTAGACCCCTTAGTCATATAAAGCCTGAACTGTTATACTACTATTTGGGCAATAACTATTCTCTACTTAAGCAATGGCAACCAGCCTTGCAATATTTCACAGCGAGTATTGAAGGGTATCAGGGAACCAAATATGCTTCGAGTGTATATATGGAATTAGGCAATTGCTATAAACGACTTGGCAGAATTGCAGAAGCAGAAGAAAAATTCATGCAAGCACTTAATATTGCTGAAGAATATAGGGAAGAGCCAGAGTTTTTGGTAATCGCAAATTTATCTTTGGGTTATTTATATAAGCTACAGGGGAAGAGGAGTTTAACTAAAAAATACTATGAGCTTGCCCATGATATTACAATCAGGGAAAGTGTCGAATTTGTATATACTATTCAGGTAATTGATTTGCTTGCTTCGTATTATTATGAAGTCGGAGAACTATCAAAGGCATTGAAATTAGTAAACTCCTTTCTTGAAAAGCATAAAGAAACACCCTTATGGAATGAGAATAACACTGCTTTTAATTATTATATCAATGTTCTTGCAGATCAGTCTGAGATTTATGTAAAACAATGGGAGAATACAAAGCAATTAGATAATCTGGAAAAGGCTTTACAAAGTTGTAGCCGACTAATTGATGAGTCTCTTCGTTGGTACAATAATTTATCTTCGGAAAAAACAAAACTATACTACCAAAGTAAAATTAGAAGTAATCTGGAATTGTCATTTGAGATTGCCTATTCTCTCTATGAGGTAACTGGCAAGGAAATGTATTTTAGGAAATTGATTGAATACGATGAATTAAGTAAGTCGAATATATTTAAGGCAAATTTAAACCGCAACCAAACCCTTGTTTCGCAAGGTGTATCGTCTGAACTTATTCGTAGGGAGAGCGAGTTGCGACAGCAAACATCGAGAATTCGGTATTATTTAAATGAAAAATCATCGGTTTTAAATGATTCCGTCATAAAAACACTGAAAATTGAGTTAGCAGAAACACAATCATCACTTGATTCCTTGATGAAGGTAATCAAGAAAGGAAACCGGAATTTTACAGATTTCACATTAACAGCCGAAAACAAAATAAACACAAACATCAAAGATTATTTGCTGGAGGATCAAATACTAATCAATTATTTTCTTACGAAAAATGCTCTATACATTCTATCATTCGATCAGAAGGTTGAGCATATTACAAAAGTAGACCTCGAATCCGATTTTATTCGGGATATTATTAAACTGAGGAATAAAATAATGGTTCCTTCCGGCAGCTATTTTCAAGCTGATTCGCTTAAATCCTTTATTCAACTCTCTAACAGTCTTTACATTAGATTATTACATCCAATTAAAAATCAGATAAAAGGAAAGAGATTGGTGGTGATACCCGACAAGGAAATCAATCTAATACCCTTCGAGGTGTTGCTTACTGATACTATATTCTCCAGGAACGCTGGTTTTGATCAGTTTCCATTTTTATTACATTCTAATTCTGTTTCTGTTTTAAATACGAAACGTCAACTTGTTCAATCCAGTAGGAAAAAGATTTTAAGGACTCAATTCGTTGGATTCGCACCCGATTATAGTATTCATAATAGAAAGTCTAACAATTTGGTTCAGTTTGTCTCCCTTCCTGGAGCAGAAAAAGAAGTAATAAATATTAAAGATTTTTATAAGGGGAAAGCCTATTTAGAGAAAGAAGCCACTAAGGAAGCTTTTATGCGTAATGCTACAAAAGCGGATATAATGCACCTGGCAATGCATACAAACCTTTCTGATATGGATCCTATGAACAGCCAGTTGGTATTTTCTGTATCTAAGAATGACTCCACAGGATTGTTTTACACATGGGAATTATATGGCACCCATATGAATGCTGATTTAGTAGTGTTAAGTGCTTGTAATACAGGATCAGGAGAGATTAGTAGTGGTGAAGGGTTACTTAACCTTACACGTGGTTTCTTCTACAGCGGAGTACAGAATGTTGTGGCTACCCAATGGGCGGTAACTGATGGGGCAAGTGCAAGTTTGGTGAATTATTTTTATAAGAACTTAGCAGAAGGAGTCCCGGCAGATCTTTCCCTTCAACAAGCAAAAATAGAGTTTCTTCAAAAGGAGGATCCCTTAAAGCATCATCCATATTTTTGGGCCGGTTATGTTTCTTTTGGAAAGCCTGCAACCCTCAGTGCACATATCCCTTTCAAGTGGCTGTGGATTTTGCCAATTCTCTTAATAGTTGCAGTATACTTAAAAATAAAGAAGAGGTAGCTTTTGCTACCTCTTTTAAATAATTTTATTTTCCATCGCCTCCTGGTGGGGGATTGGGAGGATCCGGGTCTTCATCAGGTCTTCGAACGGAGTTGTTCTTTAAATAATATTCCATACTAAAAGTGTTAAATTTCGCCTACTCTTCCGGCTTTTCGGCAATCGCTTTTGTAAAGTAGTATTTTATTTTTAACAAAGCAAATGGGTTTTTTCTTCGAACAGGTAGTAACTTCCTTAGCTCTTCTTAAGGTATTTTCTTAAAATTTTGCGTGAACGCTCAGCATAGTAGTTTTCTGAGTCTGATAACTCCTTCAACAGAGGAAGGGCCTTCTCAGGTTGGTCAGTTTTTAAGTATAGCATGCTTAAATACCATCTCGCATGCAAAGAGTAGGCATAATTGCCTTCTTTTAGTATTTCCTCAAAGGATTTCTCTGCAAGGGAATATTCTTCGGCTTCTAAAGCGCATAAGCCCAGGTAATATTTGGCGTTGGTATCATGAAAAGTTTCTTTATTGTAACTTTTAAGAATTTGAAGGGCCGTGTCGTATTCTCCCTCGGCATAAAGCTTTATAGCAAAGTCGAGCCCATCCAAAACAGAATTAGAGGAACGTGTTGTTAAATCTGTGGAATAGGGCGAATAAAATTGCTCGTAAGCTTTTTCAGGTCCTGGTGATTTAGTTATTATTATAGCGGAAAGAAGAACTAAAATACCGGCTGCAATACTGCTGGTAAACTTCACATAAAAGTGACGAGTAGTATTTTTACTGATTAATATAGAAAGCTTTTGTCTGAGATAATATACTTCATCATCGGTGATGCTCTCATTCACCTCCTGATGCAACTTAACTTGAGAGGCAAGTTGCTCGTCGGTTTCTAACTGCTGCTTGAACGCAAGAAGCTCTTCTCCTTGGAGTTCATTGTCGAGGTATTTATCAATTTTATCCAGCATAGTCATTGCCTAACTCTTTATATTGCCTTGTGTTCTTAATTTTATCTACCAAAGCATTTTTACAAGCATACTTCTTTTTTTTCGTGTATTCCTGTGACCCATAGCCCATAAATTTTGTAATCTGCGCCATTGGGGTTCCCAGGTAAAAGAGCCTTAATACCTTTTTGCAATCTTCGCCAAGTTCTTCAAACTTTTCCCGGTATATTTTTAGACGATCGTTCTTCTCAATAACAGCATGGATGTTTGCATCATCGTCAATCACATCTATGGGTTCCACTATCTGATTCTTTGTCCTTCTGTTTTCAAGTTCCTTAAGCCATAGCAAACGCGCGATGGAAAATATAAATGTGTTTAAGGAGCTTGTAAGCACAAAATTTTGTTCGCTAACTTTCCGAAAGAGAACAATAATCGTTTCCTGTAAGACATCGTCTGCATCCTCTGAGGCTCCGCTATTTTTAAGAACGTAGTGCCGAACAGGTTGTTTGTTTTGCTTAATTATGTATTGCAAGACAGCATTATCCTTGTTTTGCAAGCCCTTAATT
>DNTK01000274.1 GCA_003508755.1 Bacteroidales bacterium
CGTGAGTCAACCAGCTCGTTGTATGATATGGAACTTTCGAGTATGGATATTGAAGGAGGGTTTGACCAAAAAGACAGCGAAGGGTTTATAAAAATTAACGCCATCCGTCTCATGGCACACCATGCTATTTTAAAGCAAAAAGGACAAACGATAGTTTGATAAGATAGAAGAACAAAGATTGCTAGTACAAGGATTTGCAGTCATTAACTAATTGTGAGTCAACAAGTCTTTGTTCTTACATCTAATAATCTAATAATCTAAGCAATGAAGCTTTGGGATAAAGGAACGGATGTAAATAAAGCCATCGAAAAATTCACGGTCGGACGCGATCGTGAATTAGACTTATTACTGGCTCCATATGATGTATTAGGTTCGCTGGCACATACCATTATGCTCGAAAAAGTCGGATTACTTTCCGCTGAAGAACTGGTCCAGATTCGAAAAAGTATGGTGGATATCTACAATAAGATAGAAAAAGGCGATTTTATTATCGAAGAGGGTGTTGAAGATGTGCATTCTCAGGTAGAGGTTTTGCTAACACGTGAATTGGGAGATGTTGGAAAAAAAATCCATAGTGCCCGTTCACGAAACGACCAGGTGCTGTTGGATTTAAAACTATTCAGCCGCCGTAAAATCGCTGAATTAGCTAATACCATGCAGGTGCTTTTTGAGCAGTTGATTTCACTGAGTAACCGATACAGAGATGTTTTGCTTCCGGGTTACACACATTTACAGGTGGCCATGCCCTCGTCCTTCGGACTTTGGTTTGGAGCCTATGCAGAAAGTTTGAGTGATGATCTGCAGGTTTTATTGGGAGCGTATAAACTGGTTAATCAAAACCCTTTGGGTTCTGCTGCAGGCTATGGCTCTTCCTTCCCCATCGATCGCGAGCTTACCACCGAATTACTGGGTTTTGATCAACTGAATTACAACGTAGTTTATGCCCAGATGGGGCGTGGAAAAATTGAGCGCAATGTAGCGTGGGCGCTGGGCAACATTGCATCCACCATTAGCCGTATGGCGTATGATTTATGCTTGTTCATGAGCCAGAATTTCGGGTTTGTAAGCCTGCCCGATGAATTTACAACAGGATCGAGCATTATGCCGCACAAGAAAAACCCTGATGTATTTGAACTCTTAAGGGCAAAAAGTAATAAAGTGCAGGCCCTGGCCAGTGAACTTACATTGGTTTCCAACAACCTGCCTTCCGGCTATTTTCGCGACATGCAGGTAATTAAGGAATCGTACCTGGAAGCTTTTGAATACACCAGCGATTGTGTGGAAGTGGCAGCATTCATTATCGATAAAGTGCAGATAAACCATCATATTCTTGAAGACGACATATATCAGTACCTCTTTTCGGTAGAAGAAGTAAATAAAGAAGTTTTGAAGGGTGTACCTTTTAGGGATGCCTATAAAAAGGTAGGTGGCCAAATTAACAAGGGTAAATTTAATCCTTCAAAAGAAGTAAAGCATACCCATGAAGGAAGTATTGGGAATTTGTGTAATGAAGAAATAAGCCTGAAGTTTAAACGTGTATTAAAGCAATTTAATTTCGAAAAAGTAGCCCGGGCAGAAAAAGAACTATTAAAGGTTTAGTGATGAAGAAGGGAAGAATAGTTGTAAGAGTAGAGATATCGACCTTAACCGATGGAAATGGCAAGCTAAACCATGAAAAGATGGATCGCCTTGCCATGATGCTTTCGAATTTACACAACAGTGGGAAGGAATTACTGCTTGTTAGCTCAGGAGCAATTGCATTAGGTTCCGACAAACTAAACATAGAACTTAATACCGCCGATGTTACCGGATTAATGGCCACTGCTGCAGTTGGTCAGGCCGAGCTCATTAAACTCTATCAGAAGTATTTTGATCAATACAACCAAATGGTGGCACAGGTATTACTGGCAAGCGATATTGTGAATCATGAGAAGCGCAAAACAAACACGCAAAACACCTTCGAGACTTTATTGGAAATGAATATCATTCCAATAATAAACGAAAACGATGCGGTTTCTACCTCCGATATCGAATTGGAAGATAATTACCCCCTGGCTCTGAATGTGGCCACAATTTCCAATGCCGATATTATTCTGATTAAGTCCGATATCAACAGCAAGTACATCATTCAGCCTTGTGGCGGATTACAGGCCCGCATTGTGAGCAACGAAGAAGAGATGATAAAGAATGTGGAAGATATCTGCGAACAGCTTTCCCACATTACTAAAGAGTGTGGATTCCCTGAATCCATTGAAAAAATTGTTTACCAAACCGATGCATCATGAACCGGGAAGCTTTTAGTACTATAAAAAGTCTTGTGGTGAAAGTCGGAACTTCAACACTTTCATATAAAAACGGGCGCTTGAATTTTCACAGAATGGAAAAGCTGGCCCACGAATTGAGCAAAATCCGGAACCGGGGGATTAAAGTCACTTTGGTTTCCTCAGGAGCAATTGGCGTAGGAGCAGGAAGATTATTCTTAACCAAGCGCCCTGAAGAGCTTGCTAAAAAACAGGCACTGGCAGCCATTGGACAGGCACAATTAATAAAAATCTATCAGAAGTTTTTCGATGATTATAACCAGTCGGTTGCACAGGTATTGTTAACAAAGGATGTAATGACCCATACCAATCGGCATCACAATGCGCAAAACACACTTTTTAAATTGTTGGACATGGGCATAATTCCCATAATCAATGAG
>DNTK01000092.1 GCA_003508755.1 Bacteroidales bacterium
AATATCAGCGAAATAATTACGGGCCCGATTTCAACACCAACCGAAATAAAAACCATCCCCAGGAGCCAGGCCTCTGCGCCCAGATCTGCCAGGACCGGACGTGTTTGTAAAGTAAGTACCAGCCCCATGATTAAAGCTGTTATACTGACCAGTGGCAGGGAGTTCAATCCTGCATTTGTGGCTTGTTTAATAAATTCCGTAAACTCAAAGGGTCTTTTAAACATATACCGAATTGTGCGTCCGGTAAAGTGTATAATACCCCCGGTTTCTTTTACAAAATGAAATATATTATTTTGCCCTGGCATCCTGATATTGAATATAATATTTTTACTATTAAAAGTATCCTTACTTTGTCTAAAGCCATCCCCGCTTTTTAAAATACAACAAAACGGTGGATGAAAAAAGTATCATAAGCAAGATTGCAAAAGGGTACCCATATTTCCAGTCAAGTTCAGGCATAAATTTAAAATTCATACCATACAAACTGGCAACGAGTGTTGGCGGTAAAAAGATTACTGTAACAATGGTAAATATCTTTATTATTTTGTTCTGCTGGGTGTTTATCAGACCTAAATAGGTATTTTGCAAATAGTCAAGCCGGCTAAAAATAAAACTGGTGTGATCTAAGAGCGAAGCGATATCTTCAAGAAAGATATTGATTTTATGAAGGTACTGCTTGTTCACAAAACTTGATTTATACAAAGCAGAAAGCACACGTTGTTTGTCAATTATATTCTCTCGCAGAAGAATTGCTTTCTCTTTTAATTCAGAAATTCCAATGAGGTAATCCTCCTTAATTTGTTTCTTGTAAGTGAGCTTTTTACTCATCAGATTTATTGCTTTGGTTAAATCCTCGGTATAATCTGCATCCAGGTCAATGCGAAGTTCAAATAAACGCACCACGATATCAAGCGGATCAAGTTTACCCGCGCTAATTGCCGGCGAACGCTTGTAGAATTCATCAAAAGAGGATAAGCCCTTGGCATGCATTGTAATAAGGTAGTTTTTACTTATATAAAAGGATACGGGCTGATAGGAGGATAAACTGCTGTGTAAAAAGTTTGCATTGATTATCAGGTGGTCTTCAAGCTCCATAAAACGAGAGCTGCTTTCTATTTCTTCCTGCTCCTGGGGGGTTTGCAGTTTTATCGAAAAGGTGGTCTCTACCATTGATTTTTCCTGCTCGGTAAACTCAATCAAATCGATCCATACAGGACCCTCCGGAACTTTTGTATCTGCAAGGCTTAGCTTACGTTTTTCGAGAACAGATTGATTAAAGTAGAAGAGGTTGATCATCTGATTTACTTTGTTAGATGCTTTCTAAAGTTAAAAAAGAAAGGCCAGTTTACGGTTTTTTCATCCATTAAACTGGCTTTCCTTATATTGATAAACATGTTTTATTCGTTCCCGATAGAGGAAATATATTCCTTCACCGATTCCTTTTTTTCAAGAAACCAGTATTTTACATCTTTCCAGGTTTCAGTACCACCGGTTTTTAATTTATCTATTTTACCAATAAGTTCATCTTTTGTGGCTTGCAGGTCATCAATATGTAACTGCAATAATTCACTGGTATCCTCTGCTGCATCATGTAGTTTTTCCTGGTAGTCGGTTATTTTATCCCCGATAAAGCCAATCATGGCTTCTGCTTTTTCGATGAAGTTCTCCTTGTCGCCTTCAGCATAATTCAGTGAAATTTCGAATCTGTCTTTTGCTTCGTTAAATGTTTTGGCATCAGCCTTTTTTAACTGATTAAAATACTTCTCTAACTCAGTTCGTTTTTTTGTTAGTTCTTTCTCCTTTTCCTCGAGCTCATTGATTTGCTGACTAAATTTAGCCCTTACACGCCCCAATTCCTGTAGCGTATTTGAGTCTTCTTCGTATAAATCAGCTAACAGTTTCTTTACTTTTATTTCAGAAGCTTTTAAATAGTCGTTTTTGTTTTTCATGGCAATATCTCTTTTCATTTTATGTGTATTTACCTCAGACCAATTGCTTTACCCAACTCGTTAGCATCCAATGGTCTTTTTCCAGGTAATATATTTGTTCTTTTAACATATACTCAGTTCCATTGTCACCAACTTCCTGGGCAGCCTGTATCCCTTCTTCCATACATTCTAACAGAACGCGGATGTCTTCAAGAACAATTTTTGTCATTTCAAATGCAGTTGATTCATCTTTTCCCTCCTTTATTTCCGAGTGTTTAAGGTAATCATTAAATGATGCCAGGGGTTTTTGAGCGAATAAGCGAATACGTTCTGCAGTAGCATCAATTTCTTTAGCGGCACGGGAATACATTCTTTCAAATAATTCATGCAGGTCAAAGAAATCCTGTCCGGTTACGTTCCAGTGAAAACGTTTAAGCTTTTGCTGAAAAACCGAATGGGTAGCAAGAATTTTATTCAGGTGGACCACAATTTCAGCAGTATCCATGTGTGAATATCCCAATTTTGCAAAAGTTTTTTTTCTTGATTCAATCATTTTAAAGAGTTTTATGGTTATCATACAGTTTTACAATCGATGTATTTAAAAGAGCAAGAGCTGTTCCATTTATTGAATTTTGTACGCTGCAATAGTCTATAATCTGGTATAACTACTATTTTTCCCGAGGTGCATCGAAAAAGGTCCCCCTTCCGGGGATTCATGCAAATTGTGGAATTTGCGAGCATATTGTGGAAAGAATCCACACCAAATTAGTGGTTATTCTGAAAACTCACAGCAGTTTTACCGCATCGTATTCATTTACAGCTCCTCAATAATTTCTTACCCGCGGTTACGTTATGTTGGCACGCATTTTTCAAATAAAGTAAGCGAACAAAAAAAATGATTACCATGAAATATTCACGAAGAAACTATCCGGATCGAATGAGACATATGCGTCCGGAACAAAGGCAAAGAGCAATTAAATATCTGAATAAGCTTATCGAAAAAAACAAGGCTTTTGACAGCAATTATCTGGTTTCGTTGGCAATAAAGCAGGCCATAGATGATGATCAATTAAATTATGATAATGAAAATCCGAAAGCCCATGGAAATAAATACAGTGTCAGGCACCGAAATGAAAAATGGGCAGTGGAATGCAGCAAGCATTCTAATGTATCTTATCTATTTAACTCAAAGCATGAGGCTATTAAGGCTGCCAAACAGCTTGCACATGAAAACCACGCCCAAGTAATGATAGTGGAAGACGAAGAGTAGGCGAAAAGTAATCTAAAGCGTATAACTTAGGCCAGTTAACTGCCTCCAGTGCGTACGTTAATTCATTCAGCTGACAAAGATCACAGATGGTATGATTTATTTAACTCCTAACTGGCTGGTATTATAATTAGTATCGATTCAAAAATTACGCACTAACACCTACATGTTTTATTAAAGAAACCGCTACATTTGCGCTCCGCTAGTGAATGAATACAGAGAGAGAAAAAGCATGATTAAAAAAGAATTGGAGCGCAGAAAAACATTTGCCATTATTAGTCACCCCGATGCCGGAAAAACAACACTTACCGAAAAGCTTTTACTTTTTGGTGGAGCTATTAAAACTGCCGGTGCTGTTAAAAGCAATAAGATTAAAAAGACTTCGGCATCAGATTTTATGGAAATCGAAAAGCAGCGTGGAATTTCCGTTGCTACATCAGTAATGTCGTTCGAGTACGACGGCAGGAAAATAAACATACTAGACACTCCCGGGCACAAAGATTTCGCAGAAGATACTTACAGAACCTTAACAGCTGTCGATTCTGTTATTCTTGTGGTTGACAGTGCCAAAGGTGTGGAGGAACAAACCGAGAACCTCATGAAGGTATGTCGCATGCGCAATACACCGGTTATTATTTTTGTGAATAAACTCGACCGTGAAGGAAAAGATCCGCTTTCGCTACTGGAGGAACTGGAAGAAAAACTACATATCAATGTTCGTCCACTCTCCCTGCCCATCAACCAGGGATACGATTTTAAGGGAGTCTACAGCCTGTACCGTGAAGAATTACATCTATTTGAGCCTGGAAAAAACAAGCTGAGCGAAACCATGGTGCAATTTAACGATATCCATAGCAAGGAAATTGAGCAG
>DNTK01000273.1 GCA_003508755.1 Bacteroidales bacterium
CATTAAGATGGAGGCTTACGGGCTGAAACTGGGAACGCTTTATTACCGCTACGACATTTCGGAAAATGTAGTCCTCGAACAACAGCATAAAGGGGATAAAATAGCACCCAACGATTCTATTGTCAAAGGAACCTCTATTGACCTGGTTTTGGGTAAGGGACTGGCAAATGTACGCCGAATGGTGCCCGATCTGGTAGGCATGACAGTTGAGCAAGCTGAAATTGCCGCTACCAATGCAACCTTTCATATTGGAGCTGTTATTGAAGACAACTCACTCGCAGAAGCGACCGACACTTTAATGCCTTTTATTTTTAAACAAAAACCGGAAAGTCATCCTGATATAAAGAGACCACTGGGCTCAACCATATCACTTTACGTTACGGTTGACTCTACCAAGCTCCCCGGATATGTTGAAGAAGAAGAAACTGAATTACTTTGGGATGAACTGAACAATGAGAATGAAAAAGACACTAACAATATTTCTTCTGTTAATTACTAGCTGGGCAGCTCATATCTCCGGACAAGAAGTACGCGGTTTGAATATCAATCCTAATGTACGTTTTGCATCACTTGCCCCTATGCTAAAAAATGCTGGTACCGATACCATTCCCAGGCCGCCAGGCACCATTTTTTTCGACGATTTTACCAATTACGGCGATCAGATTTTTCCCAACACAAAAAATAATTGGCTGGACAACCATGCTACCATAACACTTACCTATGCAGATTCAGCAATTAGTTTTGGAGTTGTAACCCTTGACTGCTTCGATTCAATGGGAGATGTTCATGGACCGGTTAACAGAACCAATCCGTCCGATACCTTAACTTCAAGATATATTACTTCGATAACCGAATCAAGCCTGTACCTTTCATTTTTTATTCAGGGAGGTGGAAAGGTAGACCCCCCTGAACCCCAGGATGAGTTGATCCTTGAGTTTAAAGACACCAAAGACAGTACCTGGTTTGTCGCCTGGAGAACGCCCGGATTTGACAGCACTCAATTCAAACAAATAATTATACCTGTTCACGATAGCCTGGTAGCCGACAGCAGTTTTCAGTTCAGGTTTATCAATTACACCTCTTTATCGGCCAACCAGGTGCAAGGAAAAGATGGCGCCTTGAGTAATGCCGACAACTGGCACATTGACTATATTCAGCTTAAAAGCGCAGCGGACTCCATTGAAATGACATTACTGAACGATGCAGCCATTTTTGAACCTTTAAACCCTGTTTTTGAGTTTTATAACCTTATACCTTACCAACATATCCAATACGCAAGCAGTTATCTTTTAGGAAGAAACACGATAAGCTATCGAACCATTTTCCCAGAACAAACCGAGAATATCAGTGTGCAGCGTGCCCATATTTATCAGGATGTTATAAACAATACTACACTGGAGGCTCAGGGTATTTCAGGTGGTATACAATCGACGGTTAGTCCGAATGCTGTATTAAGTGAAACAGACATTTTCAGAATTCAATACCAGACAAAGGATTACCCTGATCAGGAATATGGCGAATATGACTTATCTGCCTATATACAGGTACCCACAGAAATAAATCAATATCCCTACAACGACACGGTTATTCGCAAAGAGATTTATCAGGATTATTATGCCTACGACGATGGAATTGCAGAATTCGGATTTGGTATTGCGGGAGCCGATGCTTTTCAGACAGCATTTGCCACACAATTCGAAAACTATAGTATATCCGATACTCTTACCGGAGTCTACATTTATTTCAACCAGGCTGCTGATGAAAACAATGCCGACCTCGAGTTCCAGGTTGCTGTTTGGAACAATATCAGCAACAGTACCGGCCAAAGCGACAGTATTGGCGACACACTTTTCACAACGGATGAATTCCAGCTCTATACTCCTGAATTTAATAATGGATTTAATAACCCGAGAACGAGTACAAACGGTTTTATGCGCATCGATTTCGAGCGTGAATTAATCGTGCCGGAATTATTTTACATAGGAATTATTCAATATACCACCGAATTCTTGAATGTTGGCTATGACCTTAGCCTAAACACAAAACCAAAGTTGTGGTTTTACACCGACAATGCATGGAATCAGGCAACTAATTTATCGAGTATCCCAGAAGGAGCTTTGATGATCCGACCCATCTTTGGCAATTATAACTTTAGCACAAACATAAGTCCCGAAGCAATAATTTCAGCGCTTGACTTTCAGCTCTATCCAAATCCAGCAACCCACCATTTTAAAATTCAAACCGATAATTATCTTACAACCCCTTACAAGTATGCGGTTTATGATCTTTCCGGAAGGCTGTTGCTAACCGATGCTGTTTCGCAAGCTGCTGTTGATATCAGTCATCTTTCAGAAGGAATATACATGGTAAGCATTACCCACCAAAGCACCAAACAAGTGATTACCAAAAAGCTTTTAAAAACAAACTAATGCTGAGTGATGAAAATACAGGTAATCAAGAGTTGAATGAGGAAGGCGATCTTTTTGAGCATCACCGGATAATAGCTGACAAAGGACAAAGTCTTTTGCGAATCGACAAGTTCCTCTTTCATAAACTAGAGAGTATTTCCCGCACTAAAATTCAGGCAGCAGCACTGGCAGGTAATATTCGGGTAAATGATAAACCTGTAAAGCCCAACTACAAAATTAAACCCAACGATACTG
>DNTK01000425.1 GCA_003508755.1 Bacteroidales bacterium
ATATAAGCTCAGAGAGATACACCTCGTTTGTGTTGGCAGTTTTTAACAGTTCACGAATACTGACGGTGCCAAATCTCAGGTGGGGGCCCGTGCGTGAGGTTTTATTCATTCCGGGGAGATCTCTGTATTTGTCATATTCAGCAATATTCCCGTACATGATCTCAGGTACCTTAATACGGGATGGCTTAAACTCCAATGCTTCCATCGTCGGAAATTGATAATCTGATTGTATAAATGATATTTCCGGCGAAGTGTGAACATCCGGAGCAGATTTTTGACCAAATACATCAAGCCATTTTCGCTTAAAAGGCGTAAAAACAGTATAAATGCTGCCATCAGATTTAAGTACTTCACCAGGTTTGAGAAGAACATGATCAGTGAAACTGCTTAGCCGTATACTTTGGTCTTGAAGGAATTTTTTAATTAATTCATCCCTTTTTACTCCGTAAGGTTCATAATCTTCATTGATAAATACCTCGTTAACTGAGAATTCATTTATGATTTTTTTCCATACCTCAAGGGGGCTTCCTTTGTAGACCTTTAAGGATGAACCTTGCTGTCTTAATGATTTATGAATGCGATTAAGTGCCTCGTATATAAAAGTTACCCTGGCATCATCAATAGGTAACTCGTTGAGTATATCTGTATCGAAAATAAAGATTAATTGTACAGGATGCTTTTGTTTAGTTGCTTGAAATAAAGCAGTGTTATCATTCAATCGTAAGTCTCGCCGCAACCAAATAATATTTGTTTTCATGATATCGCTTTTAGCTACTGGAGCAACAAAAAAACACATCGAAATGTTCTATGGATATTCTGTTGGTGAGTATAGCCATTTAATGCCTTCAGTGAGGACTTTATCTAAAAGTGATATTAATTAATACAATAAAAAACGGTTTTAATATTTAATACAGGTGCATATTGGTGCTTACCTATTGGATTGGATGTTGATAAATAGAAAACAATCCAGATTTGAACATAGGCGATAAAATGATAAAGTGATTGATCGATAGCCTAATAGATTATTTTAACATGTGAATAACTTAATAATTAACCCTAACTTATTATAAAAAACTCGGTAATTTAAATCACTTTTTGAAAGGCCTACTCCTTGTTTTGCTTTTCAGTATCAGGAGTGGATGCTCCGAAGATCCCCTTAGAGAAAACCTTGAACTTAAAGATGTTGCATCTGAGTAACCTGTATTAAAGTACGGTACCAGTGGCACAGTTAGGATGCAGGCATTTTAATGGGATGTACCGCGTGGTGGAATATGGTACAACAAAGTAAAAGGCAAGATTGATAGCTGGGCAAACAATGGAGTAAATGCCATATGGCTTCCACCTGTCTCAAAAGCACAAAGTGGCGGGTATCCCATGGGCTATGATCCATTTGATTACTTTGACTTTTGCAACTACAATCAAATAGAGACTACTTAAACCCGCTTTGGCTCCAAAAGTGAACTACAATCGCTTATCAGTAAAGCACATAGTGGTAATATGAATGTGATTGCTGATATTGTGATCAATCACAACAGTGGTGGTAAGAAGGAATACAATCCTTACTCCGGAAGATACACCTATACTGATTTCGAGCCGAAATCAGGTAACTTTTACCGTACCTGCAACGATTTTCGTCCCAAAGGTATTCATAGCTATTTCGAAGGTAGTTTTGGTGGATATGTTAATAGGAAGCCGGATGTTCTTTGACTTCACATACGAGGATTTAAGCAATGATTCTTTTGCATTGGATTTAGCAAGTATTGTATAGCTATCTTCCGAAACAAGACTGTTGAATCGGAGGCTGACATTTGCTAAGGAAAACCCTGATAACTAACTCTTTTTTTCTGAAGGCTTTTTGTAAGCAAAGGGCAGTAATAGTTTCAGCGGCACAATACCAAGTGTTTTTTCATTGGTAGCTTCGAGGATTACATCAGGAGCCATATTATTTTCGAGGGCTTCTAGCCAGCGAGCCGCGCATAGACACCACCTGTCACCATTCTTTAGTCCTGGAAACCCATATTGTGGCATCGGAGTGCTGAGGTCGTTGCCTACTTCACGACTAAACGAAAGAAACGAATCGGTAACAATCACACACACGGTATGCACCCCAACATCATCATTACCCGTTTTGCAGGAGCCATCACGGTAAAAACCTGTTAAAGGTTTATTGCTGCATTCTTCAAGGGGTAAACCAAAAACATTTTTTTGCATAAGCCAGTTTATTTCAACTAACAAATCCCAAATAATTTGGTTGATGCAGAAGTAAATATTTTTAATCTACCGATTTACAGGTTACAGTTTCACAAATTCTACTCGTCGGTTCTGTGCTTTTCCTTCCGGAGTGCTGTTACCCGAAACAGGCACAGTTTCGCCAAAACCTTTATGCATAAGGCGACCTTTTTCGATACCCATTGAAACTAATTTATCTGCAACAGCCGCTGCTCTTTGTTCCGATAATTGCTGGTTATAGGTTTAGTCACCATCGCTATCGGTATGTCCGTCGATACGGAATTTAATTTCCGGATGCTTCACCATTAAATCATATACTTTATTCAGTACGCCCATCGATTCGGGTTTAATGGTGGCTTTGTTCACATCGAAACGGATTCCGTTTGATACAATCTTACCTTCTCGCTGCAGTTTATCGTAGAGTTTTACAGCACCTTCTGCTAACCTGATATTTTTAATGTACCGGTTAATACCTTTTACCCCGGCAGTTCCAAACCCGTCGATTCCAAGGGTTATGCCAGTTGGGTTGATTTCCATATTTGGTACGTTCAGCACTCGTGCATCATCGATATATACTTTTAAAGCTCGTCTGTTAAATGAGATGGAAACATGCCGCCACATTCCCTTAGAATTGTTGTATTTATCATTCTCAGCACCCGGGTACACACCCGAACTGTTTTTTGTTTTGGCATGGCTGGCATTGATAATAACTACCGGGTAGGTGAGTTTTGAATCAGGATTTTGATTTTTAATGTCTGAAAACCATACTTGATAAGCGGTGTATTCCTCTTTTTCGTAATAAGCATCAAATTCCAGTGTGAATTTATCAGGCACATAGTCTTGGTCCCTGTTATCGATGTATGGAATTATAGTGGAAGAGGCAGTCATGAAATAAATAACGTTTGCATTATCGAAATTTGCATTTTCAACACGGCCTTTAACAAGGTCCCAACGCGAAGGGAATTCTCCATTTTCCTCATCTTCCTGATTGTCCTCAAAAAGGATTTTATCGCCAGGAATAAAATCATATTTACTCCAGGAGAGTAGAGGAGCGCTGGTTTGTACTTCTGTTACATCAGCCTTTTTTTCTTCTGCATCAGCATTGACCGATTGGCTATTTTCTGAGGATGTTTTGCTATCCTCTTCTTTTTGCTTATCCTTCTTAAACAACCCTTCAACTGTATCAAAGCCTTTGTCAATGCTTTCATCAATTTGCTCTTCTGCCTTATCTTCCGATTTCTTTTTGAGCTTGTCTTTCAAATTTATTTGCCCGCAGAGTAAACTGCTTGTAAATAAGACGACCGCTAGTGTAAAAAAAATTTTTCTCATAATTATCTGGTGTTTAGTTGTTTTTTTTATTTTGTTGCAATTGCCTGATTTGTAATTTTTTTTATACAAATACAATAATCTCTGGGGTCCGATGGATTTTTTGAGCGGAAACAAAATGGTTGATTCACGCCAAGCTTAACTTCGTTTGTGAGGGGATTATTCCCAGAGTCGGAGAGTGTGATTAACTGTTCTGAATAGTGAATGCAAACTCGTCCGTTCTCATCAATTTTATCGAATCTGAAATACGAGTTTGAACGGACTGAGCCAAACGATGCACCCTGGTTTATTGTTACCTTATTGGTATCGGTGCCAATAATAAAATCATTTAGTGTCGACCATTTGATTTCAACGATATCTATAACAATCATCGTATATAATTCGTCTTGTCCTGAATAATTTATTTGTCCATACAAACCGATACCTGTTTGCATGATTATAAATGAAATAAGCGGTGCTATGGTAATTTTATTCATTTACAATAAGTTTGTGCAGAGATAAAACTGACAAGCGAATTCAGAAATAGCAAGGAGTTAATTTACCACAGAAAACAAGTCTAATTTGTTAATAATTAGAAAGCCATGCTTTTTACTGAGAAAAAGTTAGGAGCAAATTAGTATTTGATTAACAAGTATCGCTAGGTTGTTTGATAGTTGCCTGATAATGACACTTTATTCGTACAGGATTGTGTTTAAGGCTTTAATAACGAGGTCTTTATTACGCAATGAAACGGGTATTTCCGACTGGTCTTTTAAAAGCAGGTAACCGCCGTCGGTTTTAACATACTTATCAATGTATTCGGGATTTATTAGATGCGATTGATGCACCCTGATAAAGTTTGTTTCTTTCAATAGTGCAGTGAATTCTTTAATCGTTCGCGAGACCAATATGCGCTGGCCGTTAACAAGAAAAAAGAAGGTGTAGTTGTTGTCGGCTTCACAACGGATAATGTCAGAGATTTTTACAACATGCAGGCACTCGGAGGTTTTTAAGATAATACGCTTTAGTTTTTTCTCTGGCTCAATATTCTCCAGAAGTGTATTAAGTTTAGTGTGTTCTTCCTTGCTGTGTATTTCCTGTAAAGCCTTATTTAATGCAACTTTAAGCTCTGTGTAATCGATTGGTTTAAGCAGGTAATCGATGGCACTGTATTTAAAAGCTTTTATTGCAAATTCTTCATGACCAGTAATAAAAATTATTTTAAAGGATATCGAAGAGAAACGTTTTAATAATTCAAAACTGTTGCCATCGGGCAGTTGGATATCGAGAAAGACCAGGTCAGGTTGATGTGTTTTTATAAGCTCATAACCATGCTTTAGGTCTTGTGCATTTCCAATTATTGCTATCTCGGGAAATCCTTCACCAAGGTAATGTGTTAAAGCGTTAATAACCGCAATTTCATCGTCGATAATAACAGCATTCATACCGGCTGTTTTAGTAGTTTACCTAAAGTTACAAAATACTGAAGAATAGCAATACTGTGTTTAGTAGTTAATTCTGCAATCAATAAGTATTTATATAGGGTAGACAAAAAACGACTTTTGTGCCTGAAGGATGTCCGTTTTGCCGTAGGTCTATAATTTCAAAATACGCATCTTTATTAACCGTTTTTTGCATGGCTCTGATTCGTTCTTTCGTAAGCACAGTGGCAAGTGAATGTTTTTCCTGATAACTGGGTTTATTTTCCTGCATTGATGCTCTACCGACGCCATTGTCCTCGATGATCAGTTCAATAAGACCATTTTTTTTAGCAAATTGAATGTTTATATTGCCTTGCTCTTTTTTCGGCAGTAACCCATGCTCAATGGCATTTTCAATAAAAGGTTGTGCCATCATGGGAGGTATGGCAAGCGATTCGGTATTGATAGCTTCATCGATTTCAATGTGGTATTTAAAGTTTGTTTTAAACCTGATTTTTTGAATGTCCAGATAGTTCTGCAGTGTTTCGACCTCACTCTCAACCGCTACATAAGGCAATCTTGAGTTTTCGAGAATTGTTCTTATAAGACGGGCAAATTTTGTAAGCAAGAGGTCGGCTTCATTGGTTTTATTTTCAATCATGGCATTCTGTATTGCACACAATGAATTAAAAATAAAATGCGGATTCATTTGAACCTGAAGCAGTTTCTGCTCCAATTCAAGTGTTCTGTATTTATTTTTAATGTTGATGGCACGAATTATAAATATAGCCAGGGCTACGGTAAGCGCCATCACTATTAGCAGGGCCAATAGTAAAACTTGTTGCCGTTTCAGTTTATTCTCTCTTATCAGAAGCTGCTGTTCCTGTTCATGCTTAAGCTGTTGTTCTTTTTTATCGAACAAATATTGCATCTCAAGCTTGGTAACCTCAGTAATGTTCTCATCCGTTTTTAGGCTATCCTCCATTTGCTTAAATTCATTTAAATATGAATAGGCCTGCTCATAATTACCGGAGGCACTGTAAACAGAATGCAACAAGCGGGTTGCATCCGAAATGGAGGATGGAATTTGAGCTTCTTTTGCCAACGCATACGACTTTTTCAGGTAGGAAAGTGCGCTGTTGTTAGCTTGTTTAGAAAGGAGAATTTCAGCTTGTAATAAATAGTAATTCGCCAAATCTTTGGATACAGCATATCTTTCTGCCAAATAGATGCATGAATCGAGGTACTCCTGAGCAGATTCATTTTTCTGCATCAGAAACATGGTTTGGGCAAGGTTATAATAAGAATCGGCGATGGCAGGAGCATAATTCATGGAGCGATTTAATGCCAGTGCTTTTTTTAAGCAAATCAATGCGGTATCATACTTCTGCTGCACATTGTAAACTTTTGCCATGCTGTGGTACGTTTTACTTGCTTCCCAGGGATTGTTAAAATGCAGTGCCAGGGGTATTTTCTTTTGAAAATATTCAAGAGCTTTCCCATAGTTACCTTGTAAATAATACATATTGCCAATGCTGCCAAAGGCTATAGACATACCAGCTGTGTCGCTAAGCGATTCCCAGATTGCAAGGGCCTCGAAATAAATATCGGTGGCTTGCTTGTGCAAGGCTTGGTCCTTGTAAATATTTCCCAGGTTATTATAATAGTCGGCAACTACGGCCATTTGCTCAATTTCTGTGGCTAATTCTATTGCTTTGTATAAATATTCAAAAGCTTTTGTGTATTCTTTCTGCTGCCGCTCAATGTAAGAGAGGGTATTGTAGCAATTGTGCATACCCTGTTTATCATTGACTTCAGAATAATGGCTTAAACTAGTCAGGAAGTGTTTTTTTGATTCGTCCAGGTTCCCCTTAAAACTGGCCGCATAGCCTAATCCGAATTCTACCCTGCCCAGCCCTTGTTTATCGAGTAGTTTCTCGTAATCTTCAGCAGCCAGGTGGTAATAAAAAACAGCGCTATCGTTTTTATTGTAGTTGGATAAATAAGCATAAGCCAGGGCTGCTTTGGCATCGGCAATCCCCTTTTCATAGTCTATTTTTGTGGCTTCCTGAATGGCCTTATGCCCAAGTAAATAAGCTGTATCCGGGTTGCTTCGTCTGTATTCATGAACTAATCGAATGTGATGATGAACAAGTGCTGTATCAATTTCAGCTGAATAAACAGTCAAGTTTATCAGCGCAAGAATAAAAGCGAATAATACACCGAATAGCTTTGATAGTATTGTCATAGCTGGCAGGATGGATTGAAAATTGAATTTAAGATAAAATTTGCTTGCGGTCAATTGAATTGTGATAAAACATCTAATTGAATTTGCGGATATTTAAATTCAAATTCTAATTTATACACTATAAATACTAGGCGTAAGGCTGTTAATGTTAATTAAGAAGTTCTTTATACTCCAACCTGCGTAATTTAGCTTAATTGAAGTTGAACTAAATACCAATTAACCATGATAACCACTGCAGTAACCCGTCAAAAATCATTATTCCTGACTATCCTGTTTTTTTTATCTCTATCAGTGAATGCTCAGTATTCGGGTGAGTATTTTATTAGCGATACCAGTTTTTTTAAGTCCTTTAGTCAGGCTGTCGACTCAATTAAATCGCAAGGTGTTGATGGAATGTTAACCTTCCAGGTAATGCCAGGCATCTATAATGAAAGGATTAATATCGAACATGTTTTAACAACGAATGCCTCTCAGCAGGTTACATTTAAATCATACTACGGCGATTCAAGCCAGGTAATACTTACCGACTCCTGTCATGTTGATTCTAATTTTGTATTGCGACTGGGAGAGGGGTGTAACTACTGGAACTTCGAGGGCATTACCATAAAATCGCGTGGCGATTTATATGGCCATTGTGTTTTTCTCGACCGATATCCGCAGCACATCCAATTCTCAAACTGTGTTTTTTCCGGCATCTACAGCCCTCCTGCTTCAAATCAAGGGCACCGGATCCTGGTTTATTCCAACGAAGCATATATTGATTTTCTTGAATTTGAAAACAACCTTTTTGAATATGGTTCTACCGGCTTATACCTGCATGGAAATAATGTTGGCGGTGGCGAAATTCAGGGTATTGAAGTAAAAGATAATATATTCAGAGAAAACGGCTATATGGGCATGCTGATGTATAAGCCCTTCTATCCGGTTATAACAGGAAATACCATTCAATGCTACGATGACGGTATTTATTTGAGTAGTGTGCATCAATCGGCTAACATAACATGTAATAAAATTTTTGCCGAAGATGCAGGAATCATGTTTTACACGAACAGTTTTTTTTCTCCTCGCGCGATTATAGCTAATAATTTTGTGTATATGGGTGAGTATGGCAATGAAGGTATCCATATAGGAGGCGGTGCCGGGCAGATTGATGTTTTCTACAATACCGTTGTAATGACTGACCATTACTTTGATACCTATGGAATCTACAGTGGCAGTAATTATTTAACCCCCTTATACCGCATCAAGAATAATGTGGTTGTGCACAAAAATGGTGGCTCTCCCATTTATGTCTACCGTGTTTCGGCTATCGAAGAAATCGATTACAATGCCTATTATACACCTGGTAATTTTTTGGCCTACGTGGGCGACTATGGGTGGCTATTCAACCTGGAAGAATATACCGATTCTACAGGATTTGACGAGCACTCTTATATGGCACATCCTTATTTTGTGAGTGATACCAACCTGCATGCTAAAACTTCGTGGTATAATAACAGGGGTACCCCTATTGCCGCAATAGAAACCGATATTGATGGTGAACCACGGGATGTTTCTACTCCGGATATTGGGGCTGATGAATATACACCAATGACAGAGGCCATGTATTCGGGCGATTATACCATTGGAGCCGGTGGGTATTTTGATGACCTGGAACAAGCTATTGATAGTTTAAAGTTAAAAGGTGTTTCAGGCAATACTTCCTTGAGTTTTCTTCCGGGCGAATACCTGGTTAAGCAGCGTATCCCTTATATCTCCGGAACAATGGATGGTACCATATTAACCCTGAAGTCGGAAGATTCAGATTTGGAAAGTGTTACCCTGAAACATGATAATGTTAATCAGGATACCAATTACATTCTTTGGATAGATGGTGCCGATTTTTTAACCATTCGTGATTTAACTTTTGAGGCTACAACGAATACATCTTATGGTACAAACATTATATTTTCAGGAGGATCAGAGCAGGTTGAACTTTCTGATAATATTTTTAGGGCAACCCGAAATACCAATAATCTGGGAAGATTAACTTTGCTTTATTCTACTCAAAATTTTTATCGAGACTTTACCATAACGCACAATAATTTCGATAGCTGTGCTCACGGGATTTATTTTCAGTTTACCATGGATGCATGGCCTAAACCAACTGGTATTAATATCGACAGTAATAGTTTTACCAATGTAGGTTACAGTGGTATTTACTTGCAGCGCAGCATGTCGTCACAAGTAAGCAATAATAGTATTTATGCAGGATCGCGGGGAATTCAATTAATTAGCAATGAGAATAGCTATAAACTAACAGGCAATAAAATTACTTTAGAAAATGGCAGAGGAATTTATGTAGGTTCAACCCTGTCTACAGAAACAAATATGGGGCTTATTTCTAATAATTTTATAAGTGTTGGTGGAGTAGGAGAAGCCCAGGGTATTTATCTTGTTACTTCCGATTTTCAAAATATATACCATAATAGCATAAACATTACTAGTACCAGTACCTCTGATGGAAGGGCTTTTTATTCCAGTTCTTCTGATCACATATCTCTGTATAATAATATTTTTAACAACAGTGGAGGAGGTTATTCTTTTTATACTACGACAACAATAGTGGATTCTTCCGATTATAACGATTTGTATACCACCGGGAGCAATCTGGCTCACATTAATGGTACTGATTATACCAATCTAGGCGCCTTGCAATCAGGTGAGAGCCTGGATTTAAACACGGTATCTACGGATCCGGGATTTGTATCAGAAACTGACCTGCATCTTGCGGATGATACACTGGCTTATTTAGGCTATCCATTAAACGAGGTGAAGACTGATATAGATGGAGACTTAAGAGATTTGAACACACCCAGCATAGGAGCAGATGAGTACGCACCCTTTGAAAATACACTTCCTTATGTAGATATTCCCATTCCAGACACTACAATTCCAATAAACTCGGGTATTGTTGAAATTGCCATGCTTGATACGATATTTAAAGATGATGATATCGGAGACCAATTAGAATTTGGCGTGGTGAGCGATAATCCCTCCATTGCTGCTGCTTTATCCGGGAATATTTTACAAATTCAGGG
>DNTK01000159.1 GCA_003508755.1 Bacteroidales bacterium
CAACAACCCAGAAGTCTTTATTATGGGCCGAGTAATGAAATAGCAACCCAAACATTCCCAGAATAAAGGGCAATAAGAAATAGCGGTTGCGGGCTTTATGATTTTTAATTTCTTCGGGCATGTTCTTGCCTTTTCCAATGATGGCATTGTCGAATGCCTGAATACCGGTAATCCAGTTGCCGTTTAGCATTTCGCCATGCCCCTGCACATCGTTCTGACGACCTGAAAAATTCCACATAAAATAGCGGAAATACATATGACCCAGCTGATATTTAATCAAATACCTGATATTGCTGGCCATGCTGGGTTTCTGTTTAGGTCGGTTACGATCGTATTGTGGATTGCCATTCCGATCCCTCACAGGATTACCCTCGGCATCAAGTCGGGCATGATATAAATCTTTTTCTTTCAAATTAGCCCAGGTGAGGTATTCGTTTACATGATTATTATCGGGGCTCCACATCCTTGGGAAAAGGGAAGTATATTTATCGTCGTACTCGTAAATGGTCTTTATATTGGTTACTTCATAGCGTCCGTTTCGTTGAGAATAGTACTTTTTCCCGTCCTTGAAACCGGTTACCGGCGCATTAAACATCTGACCTTTTAACAATGGGCGGTCGCCATATTGTTCTCTATTAAGATACGACTGCAGTTTAAAAATAGTATCCGGACTGTTTTCGTCCATAGGGGGGTTGGCCAGTGAACGAATTACTATCATCGAATAGGATGAATAACCGATAATTATAACTGTTAGCATGAGCCATGCGGTATTCATAATTACCTGGCCCTTCTTCTGGGTAATATAAATGCCATATGCCAGGGAGCCAATTACCAGCGCTGCATAAAACAAGATCCCACTTTTATAGGGCAATCCGAATTGATTTACGAATAATAACTCGAAAATACCACCCAACCAAACTAAACCTGGAATAATAACATATTGCACACCACCCAGAATGGCTCCACCTAATAAAAGTGCAAGAATAACACCATTGCGCGTAGTTTTATATTGTTTAAAGTAGATTACCAAGACAATAGCAGGTATTGCCAGCAAGTTCAAAAGGTGAACACCAATGGACAATCCCATGAGGTAAGCAATAAGAATCAACCAGCGATTGGCATACTTTTCACCGGCAATGTTTTCCCATTTTAGGATAGCCCAAAAAACCACCGCAGTAAAAAATGAGGACATCGCATATACCTCACCTTCAACAGCCGAAAACCAAAAAGTATCAGAAAATGTATAAGCTAGTGCACCCACTAAACCACTGCCCAGAATGCCAATGAGTTTATAAGGTGGTAATTCTTCTTTACCAGTAATTTTAAGTGCCAGGTGGGTGATAGTCCAGAAAAGAAACATGATGGTAAATGCACTGGCCAGGGCCGACATAACATTCACCATAAAAGCAACATTCTCAACATTGCTTCCTGCAAACAAGGTAAATACCCGGGCGATGATCATGAATAATGGAGCACCCGGAGGGTGACCAACCTGCAGTTTGTAGGCACTTGCTATAAATTCTCCACAGTCCCATAAACTCACCGAAGGTTCGGCGGTAAGGATATATGTTGCAGCTGCAATAAGAAAAACAACCCAACCTAATATGCGGTTGTAAAGCTTAAATGTGTTCATTCTTTTCTGGTGTATAGATTTTTCAGGCAGCTAATATAATCAATTAACTACTATCGCGAGACAACTAATTGTTAAGGAATGTAAAAAAGAAGATATCGAAAGAGGGAAATTTGCAGTTATTTTTTTATTGAAGTTTGCAAATATAAATCTTTAAATCATTAGCTAGTTGAACATACAAATGGTCCTTTGGGAGATTTTGTTTGAAGCATGTTACAGCATTTGTAATATGTATTGTCGCCTCTTCAAAACGTTGTACATGGCAAAGAACTGCTGCCAAATAAAAATTTAACAGCCCTGTTTCAAGATTCAAATTGTCATAATGGTTATTCTGGATACTTAAAGCTTTTTGGAAATATTCAATAGCTTGATTATATTGACTTTTTCTGCTATAAATATGTCCTGTCAAAGTGTATATTGTAACAAATTGGATGTTTTCGGATGATATTAACTTATTTTTAATCTCATAAGCTTTATTAAGGAAATATTCAGATGAATCAATTTCATTTAAATCTAGATAGGTATATGAAATTTCTTCGTAAGTATCTGCAAGTAAGATTGGGTAATCCTTTAAGTTCTCGACAATACTTAAGGCTTTTCTATTATATTCAGCTGCCTTTTGTAAGTCATTAATTAATCTATAAGAAACCGCAATATTATTGTATGAAACAACTAATTGCGGATCATTCTCACTAAGATACTTTTCCCTTGTACTTATTGATCTGTTTTGATAGGATAAGGCTTTATCAAAATCAAATTCGTTCTGGAATATTAGTGAGAGGCTGTTATATGTATTTGCAAGCCTTAGTGAGTTTTGACTAAGCTCATTTTCAAAAATATTAATAGCACTTTCATAATAGTATTCAGCATTTTGAGCATCTCCAGTGATTCTAAGTAAATTGCCTAAATTTTCATATGAGATTGCAAGCTCATTTAGGTCACTATTTGGATTATTTTTCCTTATAAAAATAGCTTTTTCTAAATACTTAAAGGAACTATCAATCATATCCAAATTCCTATAAGCAACTGCAACATTATTATAGGTTGTTGCTCGTCGTAGATCAAGAACATCAAAATATTTGTCCTCAATTTTTATGACTTTATATAAGTAATTTAATGTGGTGTTATTCCTGTTAAGCAGTTTGTTTATATCTGCAGCTCTAATATAATATTTTCTAAGTGTTAGATAGTTAAGTTTACGTTGTTCAAAGATTTCAATTATTGATTCTATAGTCTTAAGTGCTTCCTGAAACCTATATTGGGTATAATATAAATAGGATTTCATTTCTAGTGATTGAATAACCTTTATTTCAGAATCTTTTAACGGATAATTTGGATTGGTAATCTCACTATTATAAGATATCATTATTTTTAAAGCCGAATCAATATCATGTTCATTAATAATTAAATTAATACATTGTTTTATTTCATCAGGTGCATCTTCAACAT
Organism: Bacteroidales bacterium; assembly: GCA_003508755.1. Taxonomy (GTDB): domain Bacteria; phylum Bacteroidota; class Bacteroidia; order Bacteroidales; family UBA10428; genus UBA10428. The sequence goes on from DNTK01000159.1 coordinate 3,080, forward strand.
TTGAAGCAGTAAGAAACTTTGAAAATTCAATTAATATATCACTTAGAACGTCATTCTCTTTTATTGCACTATCAATTGAATCTTGTAAATTTCCATTGTTATTGCTAAAATTGTTACTATTTCTAATTTCAGATTCCAATATTCCATTATATCTAAGAACCTCACGACTACGCTCACCCTCAATACATACAAATATTTTTAGGAAGAAACTATCTGGATCCTTTGGAAGATTTAGTTGCAAGGCATTTTCATTTACAACTTCTAAACGTCTTCCAGATTTATCTTTTCCTTGTATTGTAACAATTACAAAATCACCGGGTTGTTTGTGTGGATAGTATAATTCAAATGTGCCATCACTCAAAGAATAAAAATCATTTGCCCCATAAGAAGAAACACAAATATCTGAAGCAGGAATGGCTCCACTATTGTTAAACTTTATAATTCCAATAAGTTTTGTTTGACAAAAACTAAAGGACCATGTAAATAATAATATTATTAGAATTATATCCCTCAATGTTTACTGGTTTCCTTTCTAAGTCGTATTTCTTGTTTACCTGATAAAGGAAAGTATCTTTTTCTCTCCGTTATATAACCATCTTTTGATATCCGAAGAATGTAGTAATCACGATCGTTGATGGGATACATTGTCTCAGGTAGCATAGCATTATATCTACCTGAGCTATCAGTATAAATTATTGTATCACTCTCGACCATTATTTTCACATTAACCAAATAGTCATTACTAAATTCATCAATGACATATCCCTTAATATTGCCAAGCTTAATTTCTTTTCTAATCTTCAAATATATAGGATCACCAGTGAAAATAAATTCTTCTTCAGGATTCACTAAATCATATCCTGATATATTAGTTTTAATATTTATTTTTTCACCTTTAAATTTATTAGGAATTTCATTGAATATTACGCTTTTATCTGATCCAATTTCTTTGATATCTCTATCATGTCCAAAGTCAATTATTATTTCACCCTTAAAAACACTTTCATCATTTTCTGTAATTGAGGTTACATAAATTGTGCATTGAAGAGTATTATCATTTCTAGTGATTTTTAGAATAGAGCTAATAGTCACAAATGCAAAGACAGCTATGATAAAAGTCAACAAAATAATAAAATGTTGACGTTTAGTAAGCATTTTCCTTAAAGTGAGATTTTTAGTTCGGAAACCAATTACTAATAAAGATACATCAATGAGAAAAAGAATTATCTCTAACCAGAATGATAGTATTGACATTATGAATATGAATAATAAAGATTTGTAAGTTACCTGTTTTTATTAATAAAATGAATTTTTATTGGGGGTATTATTATCTTGTATTGTCGTTACATTAAAACAATCACATCTTGAAGAAAGAAGAAGACAAACTACTCTTAATACAAATTGCAAAGGGAAACAAAGATGCCTTTAATACACTTTTTAGAAAGTATTACCAGCAGTTGGTAAGATTTGCCTTGGGCTATACTCACAGTGGAGAGAACGCCGAAGAATTGGTACAGGATATAATGGTAAAACTTTGGGAGCAGGCTCCGGCATTAAAAATAGAGGTGTCGCTATTAGCCTATCTGTACACATCTGTGCGCAATAGAGCCCTTAACCAGATAAAACACGAAAAGGTAATAAAACGCTATGCAGAGCAGCGCATAGCCGAAGAAAAGCAAAACCAACAGGTGGATGAAAATCCGGTGAATCTTTCCTATTTCAGGCAGCAACTTTTATTGGCGCTTGAAAAGCTGCCGTCGCGTTGTCGGGAAATATTTGAATTGGCCAAATTCGAAGGATTAAGTTATGATGAAATTGCACAGCATTTAGGATTAAGTGCTAAAACGGTAGAAAACCAGATGGGGGTAGCGCTGAAAAAACTTCGGGAGGCAATGATGCCTGTGGTGCAAACTATTTACGAATCTTGAACTTTATTGAAATGAATGATAATACACCATATGAATTAATGGCAAAGCTATTTGCCGGGAACATTTCCGATAAAGAGAAAACAACACTTGAGGTTTGGAGGGATGAATCGGAAGAAAACAAAGTGATTTTTAATCATATCAAAGCTTCCTGGGATATAAGTACACCACCAGATCATGCTATTGATTTGGAAGCAGCACTTAAAAAAGTCAGCGGACGTTTGGATGCTCAAAATAAACCAAGAAAATTAGCTCCGTGGCTTAGTCTTGCAGCTGCCGTATTGCTTGTATTTGGTCTTTTTGCTATTATTCGAAATGTTGTCTTGGCTCCAGGAATGGTGGAGCTATCAACAATTGAAAATGAAGTTAAGGAAACCCATACCCTGCCAGATGGTAGCATAGTAACACTTAATGCAGGTTCCATGCTTAGCTATACGAAAGAATTCAATAAAAATGAAAGGCGCTTAAGGTTCAGCGGCGAAGCTTATTTCGATATCAAAACGGATTCTTTGATTCCTTTTGTTATTGAGACTGGCAAGACTGAAACAAGGGTAGTGGGAACCGCTTTTAACCTTATTGCCAGGGCCGACAGCAGTGTGCAGGTTATTGTTACCAAAGGACTGGTTTCTCTGAAGCTTACCGAAAACCATTCCGAAACAATTCTGCTGGAAGCAGGGCAGGTTGGTGAATACGAACCCAGGTTGAGACAGATTAATA
>DNTK01000169.1 GCA_003508755.1 Bacteroidales bacterium
GTATTTTAACGAAGTACACAATAATTTTTTGACCCGACTAACAATAAAGCACCCCGATCTTTCTCCGAAGGAAATTAAGATGTGTGCTTATCTCAGAATGAATCTTTCCTCTAAGGAAATTGCGGATCTCTTGAATATCACAACAGGTGGAGTTGAAAAAAGCCGGTATCGAATCCGAAAGAAATTAAATCTTTCCAAAGAAGATAATTTACTTGAATACATACTAAAATTCTGAATTATCTGTTTTGATTTATATGATTCCATTTTAAATGTCTGCAGGTTCATCGAATTGTAAATTGTCCGGTTTTTGTCCGGGTATATTTTTTATGTGGTAAGTTTTTGTCTTGTTAAAAACATTGGCCGCTAATTATTTTATCTCCTACTTTACAATTAAAGTTATTCTGCATTATCCCACTACCCCATTCATCACAAATTAAATTTAATCTATGGATTAAATTGTAAACTGATTAATTATGAAAACAGGAACACAAGAATTATACCGAATGAGACATTTAATGCGTATTTATTTGTTTGTATTTATTGCGATTGCAGGACTATCAGCGGACATCGATTCGCAAATTGTTGGCGTTGGGGCGGGAAGCTATACCACGCAGTTTCCGGGTACCGATGCTGCAGGAAGAAATGGTTATCCCTCAGGTATACCCTATTTAAGTGGCCAAGCAGCAACAAAACCGGTACCCACCAACGATTGGTGGTCGAACCTGATTAAAGAGGCTCATGGAGGGCAGGCTTTTAACTATCCATTATCGTACCGTTCGTATAGCAGAGGTGTAGCTGTAAATTATACCATGCCCTTCGCAAGTGGCTTTAGCGAGTACCGGGCACCAATGGATGGCGTATATGATGGTATCATTGTCGGAGTCGAGAACCTAAATGCTTCCTCATCTACAGCATCCGATCATTCCGATTGGTCAGCTACCATCAATTGGAACGATGGTGCACATGATTTTAGTGCACTTATGGGCCATGGTATGCCTTTCACTTATTTTATAAAAGGGGATACGGATGTTGCACGAATTGAAATCGGATATAACGAGGCTGGTGCCTACGTCGATGGAAATAAAGTAATTATAGAAGATAACTATCGTGGTGCAAGTTATATCGCCTACGGACCCAGTGGTTCAACCTGGACCAAATCAAATAATGTATTTACCTCTACATTAAATGGTCAAAATTATTGGTCGTTGGTAATGGTTCCTCACGAAATGGATATCGCAGATGCAATTACTTTTTTTGAAGAATATGCCTATGTATTCCCAACAGAAACAAGAGTTGCGTGGAATTACGACGAAAGTACTTCAATAGTAACAACCGAATACATAATATCACCTACCATTATGGAAGGTGCAGATACAACAGTTTTTTGGGGTATCCTGCCACATCACTGGGGTAATCTGGCCTCGGGTTCAGCACAGCCGGATACGTTATCGTACAACACCGTTCGGGGAGAACTAAAAGTGCTAAAATCAAATACTTTCTCTACCGAATTACGCTTCAGTGGCATCTTGCCAACCTTACCAAATCTGGGTAAATACAGTAGTGGGTTTGATCCGGCTGAATTATATGATATTGTTAAAAGACTTAAGTCGTTGGGTTTAGCCGAATGGACTGACTCCTATAACCAGGGGCAGGAAATGAACCTGCTGATACAAACTGCTCGTGTGGCTGATCAAATTGGCTATATAGAAGCCAGGAATGAAATTCTTGAGACTGTAAAGGAAAGATTGGAAGATTGGCTTACTGCCGAAGCTGGTGAAGTAGCTTTTTTATTTTATTATAACGATGACTGGGATGCACTCATTGGTTACCCGGCCGGTCACAGGCAGGATGTGAACCTAAATGACCACCATTTTCACTGGGGATATTTTATTCATGCAGCAGCTTTCCTGGAGCAATATCAAAAAGGATGGGCCAATCAATGGGGCGAAATGATAAATATGCTTATCCGCGATGCAGCCAATCCCTCGCGTACTGACGATATGTTCCCTTTCTTACGAAATTATAGCCCATATGCCGGTCATTCATGGGCCAATGGATTTGCCACCGAACCTTTTGGTAACGACCAGGAATCAACCTCTGAATCGATGCAGTTTAACTCCGCCTTAATTCACTGGGGCACCATAACAGGAAATGATTCAATTCGTGATTTGGGCATATTTTTATATACAAATGAACACGCTTCCGTTAATGAATATTGGTTTGACCAAAACAACCGGACATTCCAACCGGAATATGGATACGAAATGGTTGCCAGAATATGGGGCGGAGGTTATGACAACGGAACCTGGTGGACAACCGATGTGGCTGCTTCTTATGGCATACAGCTATATCCAATTCATGGAGGTTCGCTTTACCTGGGGCACAATACCGACTATGTGCAGGAAGCATGGAATGGAATGTCAACAAATACCGACGTATTATCGAATGTGCCTAACGATAATTTATGGTACGATACCTACTGGAAATTTCTTTCTTTTCTGGATGCCGATGAAGCATTGAGTTTATATAACAATTACCGTGAAAGAAATATAAAATTTGGCACTTCCGACGCACAAACCTATCATTGGTTGCATTCCATGGTTGCACTTGGTCAGGTATCGGAAGAAATCACTGCAGATTATCCCATCGCTGCCGCATTCAGTAACGAAGGTCAAATGACCTATGCCGCACATAATTATGGAAGCGACACCATTACAGTTCATTTTTCTGATGGTTACAACCTGGTTGTCCCTACATTTAGCCGAGCAACAAGCAGAGATATTGAAGCTTCGATTAAAATTGAGGCCAGCGATTCTGTGGCAGCTGTTGGTGGATCTATTACCCTTACAGCCGAGGTAAGCGGTACTGTTTCGAAAGTTGAATTCTATTCCAATGGTATTTTAATCGCTACCGACGAAACTGCGCCCTATTCAGCCATAGCTGAAAGTCTCGAGGCCGGATTTCCTGGTTTTTATGCAAATGCTTATGAAGGTGACGGTTTTAACCTGTCGAGTAT
>DNTK01000175.1 GCA_003508755.1 Bacteroidales bacterium
TAAATATGCAATCTGCCTTATAAGTAGGTATCGTTTTATTTAACTACCTGCTCCATTACCAGATTCTGGTGAGGCAATACTGTTTGATAAATAACCAAAAAGCATCGCATAAAAAAAGAGCAAATAGACCGATATGTGCTCTTTCTTTGTATTAAATAAACAAGTCGTTAAAGTGCTTTCTTTCTTAGTTCTTCCAGTTCCTTTACCAATTCTTGCTCGCGGCGTGCCGACTGCTCTTGAGTGGCTCTCAATTCTTCCATATTCTGGCGCATCTCCTCCTCCTGGGCAGACATTTCCTCAGCTTGCTGTTGCGATTGCTCCAATAGCATTTGTGTTTGAACATTGGACTTCACAGAAGAAATGGTTGCTGCAATACTTTCTCCGATACGCTCCATAAACTCAACTTCATAATCTTGATATACATGTACCGATGCAATTTCCATGATTCCGAATATCCTGTCGTTATAAGCAAGAGGAATCAATAACAGGCAGGTAGGATTTACCTCTCCAAGTCCGGACGATATTTTAATATAATCTTCAGGAATATCTGTTAGGAAAATTCTTTCCTGCTCCTGATAGCATCGTCCAACAAGACCTTCGCCCACTTCAATTCTTCGGTTCAGGAATTTCTGTCTGTCATATGCATAGCACGATGACATTTCAAGGTATATATTATCCCTGTCATTATCGTTAACAATAAACACCCCTCCCTGATTGGAATTGGTGTATTTAACCATATTGCTTATAATTTCAAACGATAATTCTTCCAGATTTTCGCTGTGCTTGCGAAGTATATCACTAAACAATGCTACTCCTTGAGAGGCCCATGTGCGTTGTTTGTTTTCTTCAGCTCTTTTCTCTTCCTCAATTTTGGCTTCTTGCAATTCCTCGCGCATATCAAGCAAAGAATGGCCCAATACATCATCATCGCTAAGGGGTGTAAATTCGGTGGTAAAATTGCCCTTACCAATTTCCTGAGTAAAATTGGAAACCTGTCTTAATCCGTTCACTACCAGGTGCAAGGCCTTTGCCATCTGACCAATCTCGTCGTTGCCTTCTTTTAATGTAATATTGGGTAGTATACCTTTACTTATTGATAATAATATATTTTTGGTTTTGTTTATAGGTCGCGACAGCGAAAGTGTCGTAACTGCACTGATAGCAACAGCTGCCACAATAAGTATAATAAGCATCACAAAAATAAAACTTCGCAGACGGTCCAATGATCCGACCATTTCTTTCCGCTTATCAAGAATCAGAGCTTCGTGTCTTACCAGTAGATTTTCGATTCCATTCAGAGCCGAGGTGGTGGCTTCCATCACTTCACCTTTTTCTTCCACCATTGGTGTCACCTCAAATACCACAAACGGATCTTCATAACTAACAAAGGTGCTAAGTTGCCCCATAATGTATTTGTGTTTTGGGAAAAGCGTATCAGTAATGGATATATTCACATCCTCCAGCATGGTTATTAACGTATCGTTTCCCCAACGTTTACTTAATGACATCAGGGAGTCCATCATGTAATTATAGTTCCTGTCATGCAGTTCCCGGAGTTTAATCTTATCGGGAGTATCCGCAATTTTATCGATGTGTACCCATGACTTAATCAGCATCCGTGAGTCAGAGATATTTGAATACAATTCTCTGATTAGTTCAACAGATGATGTGTATACTGTGTTGATTTCCTCATTGGTTTTTCGGCTTTCGGTTAATGCATTGCTAATCAACACCGAATTAAGGATTACCGCCGCTGTCATAACTCCAAAACCAAGAATAATCTTGGCTGCAATTTTCAATCTCATACTACTGATCTGATGTTAGTTATTTCGTGTATCTAATATAGCAAAAAAACTTCAACCCCTGCAAGCGTCTATTAACAATATTCTACTGAAACCACTATGCACGAAAACTCTTTATGCTTTTTATACGCTCCAGGGCCTCTAAAACTTTTTGCCTTGGACAACCAATATTCATGCGCTGAAATCCGTCACCTTCTTTCCCAAACATAAATCCATCACTCAATCCCAGCTTTGCTGAATCCACCAGAAGCTTAAGCATTTCGTCTCTTGAGAGGTTGGTTTTCCGAAAATCAACCCAAAGTAAAAAAGTGCCTTCAGGCTCAATTAAATCAATGTTCTTTAAGTTTGAGTGTATATATTCTCTGGCCATTTCAATAGTGTCGGTGTAATAGCCGATTAAATTACTCAACCACTCTTTGCCATGCATATAAGCAGCCTTTGTTGCTTCAATAGCAAAAATATTGGCACCAATGTGTAATCCCTCCACATATCTCGAGAACTTGTCGAGTATGTCCGGATTAGAAGAAAACACATAGGACGAGTTTAAACCGGCAATATTAAACGTTTTACTTGGAGCCATCAGGGTCAGAGTATTTTTTGAAATTTCATCCGAAAGTGATGCCGACGGAATGTGTTTGTTCCCTTGATAAATTATATCGGCATGTATTTCATCCGAGATGATCATAATATCGTTTTCAAGGCAAACAGCGCATAGATCTAGTAGTTCTTGTTTGCGCCAAACATTGCCTGTAGGGTTGTGAGGACTGCAGAGTATAATCATCTTGGTTTGAGCATCGATCTTGCTTTTCAAATTATTCAGATCCATTTCGTATCGGCCATCTCTAAGAACAAGTGGATTTCGGACCAACTGCCTGCCAGTTTCTTTTACTGCTGTATAAAATGGAAAATATACCGGAGTTTGCACAATTACTTTATCATTAGGCTCTGTAAATGCTAAAACCGATGCAAACAGTGAGGGAACCACACCGGGAGAATACTTAATCCATTCTTTCTTTATTTTAAAGCCATGCTGTATACGAATCCAGTTGATAATGGAACTAAAATATTCATCATCCAGAAAAGTATACCCAAAGATACCGTGATCAAGCCGCTTTCTTAATGCATCTGTAATAAAATCAGGTGCACGAAAATCGGTATCAGCAACCCACATAGGATAAACATCGTCTACCCCAAAAATTTTCTTCCGTAAATCATATTTATAACAATGAGTTCCTTCTCTTTCAATTATTTCGTCAAAATTCTGCATTTCCGGTTCTTTGTTTGCTGTAAAAATAATCTCTATTGCCAAAGTTAACCTGCTTAACAGCAATTTATTTCTAAAAATCAATATTTTTAAGCCAACTGAACTATGAAATAAAAGAATACCTTTGCACTCAAAAATGGAGGGGGCTTGCAGAAAGTAAAACCAAAAAAATCGCTCGGGCAGCATTTTTTAACCGACACAAACATAGCAGGAAAAATAGCACATGCACTTTCAGGTGAAAATTACAACTCAATTGTTGAAATTGGCCCTGGTACAGGTGTATTGACTGATTTTCTGATTACATCCCAGGTGCCTTTTCATGCCATTGAAATCGATAAAGAATCGATTGCGTATTTGCAGAAGAAATACCCGGAAAAAAACTTTATTGTTGAAGATGATGTTTTAAAAGCAGATTTTTCGAGGTTTACTCCTCCCCTGGCAATTATCGGCAACCTGCCCTATTACATTTCCAGTCAAATCTTCTTCAGGGTTATTGAACTAAAAGATTCCGTCTCAGAAGTAGTATGCATGATACAGAAAGAAGTGGCCGAACGAATTGCCGCGCCTCCCGGGAATAAAACCTTTGGAATTCTGAGTGTGTTTTTGCAAACATGGTTCGATATCGAGTACTTATTTACCGTTCACGAAAACTGCTTCCATCCTCCACCAAAAGTGAAGTCGGCAGTAATTCGGTTAACACGCAACAACAGAACTGCCATTGATTGTGATGAAAAACTTTTTTACCGCATTGTAAAGCAAGGCTTTAACCAACGAAGGAAAACTTTACGCAACTCGCTCAAAAATATTTGTTTAAATTTGGATACCAGCAGGGATGTATTTAACAAACGTCCTGAACAACTTGATGTGGAGACATTTATTTTGCTAGCCAAGCAAATTGACAATTGTATTTCAAACCAGCAACAATAAGCAATTATGGCCGCAAATTTTGAATTAACCCGTGAATACCTCGACCAACTGAAGGATGCCATTAGTAATGAAGACAGTGTTGTTACTCATGAAATGGTTGATGATTTGCATCCTGCGGATATCGCCGAGATTTATGATGAATTAAACATTGATGAAGCTAAGTTCGTGCACCTTCTGCTCGAGGGTGAAAAATCGGCTGATGTGCTCATGGAACTTGAAGAAGATGTTCGTGAGCGATTTCTCGAAGCATTACCAGGTGATGTTATCGCGCACAAATTTATCGAAAAGCTTGATTCGGATGATGCCGCTGATGTGTTGAATGAATTATCGGAAGAAAAGAAATCTGAAGTACTTAAAAGCATTGATGATACCGAACAGGCAGGGGATATTGTAGATCTGATGAGCTATGACGAGGATTCTGCCGGGGGACTGATGGCCAAAGAACTTATCCAGGTTAATGTGAACTGGGACCTAGTTACCTGCATGCGCGAAATGCGAAAACAAGCGGCAGAGGTAGATGAAATATATTATGTTTACGTTGTCGATGACGACGGTATTCTGCAAGGAACCGTATCATTAAAGCGCATGCTGCTGGTACGTCCAAATGCAAAAATAAAAAACATATACAACAACAAGGTGATTTCTGTGCCTACCGATATGCCCTCAAACGATGTAGCACTTATCATGGAAAAATACGACCTGGTTGCTTTACCGGTTGTGGACCTGTTGGGACGCCTGCTTGGAAGAATAACCATCGACGATGTGGTGGATGTAATAAAAGAGGAAGCAGAAAAAGACTACCAGATGATTTCAGGTATTAGCGAAGATGTTGAACCTTCTGATAATGTGCTCTTGTTAACCCGTGCCCGGATTCCATGGTTGCTTATTGGCTTGGCGGGCGGTATTCTCGGAGCCCAGGTTATTTCACGATTCGAGGGACAAATATCAGAATACCCGCAAATGGCCATGTTCATTCCTCTTATTGCTGCCATGGGGGGTAATGTGGGAGTACAATCATCATCTATTGTGGTACAAGGGCTCGCGAATAAATCTTTTAGCCTCGACTCTACCTGGCAAAAGCTAACCAAAGAAGTAAGTGTAGCATTTCTAAACGCAGCTATCTTCTCGATACTTATTTTCGGCTACAATTATTTCTTTACCACGGGCTTTGCTTTAACTGTAATGGTAAGTATTTCGTTATTTACAGTAATGATGTTTGCATCGGTTTTTGGGGCTTTCATACCCATGATCCTGAACAGATTTAAGGCCGATCCGGCTGTTGCAACAGGCCCGTTTATAACCACCATGAACGATGTACTGGGAATTGTAATTTATATGGCCATCGGTCGTATAATTTTTAATGCTCTGATGTAACCATCACATATCAACAAATGTTAAAAAAAACATCAACGATAAAGTAAGAATTCAGGTATGATTGATATTAAAAAAGTTTTATCTTTCGCGATTATTCCATGAATTTACAGTATAACTACAATTTTTAATAAATGAGTGACGAAAAGGCGATAAAATCGGCATTGATTTCGGTTTATCATAAAGACAATCTGGACGAAATATGTAAGAAACTCGATGAGGCCGGAGTAACCATTTACTCTACCGGTGGTACACAAAACTTTATCGAAGGTTTAGGCATTAAGGTCGAGGCTGTTGAAGATTTAACCAGCTACCCATCGATATTAGGTGGTAGAGTTAAAACCCTGCATCCGAAAGTTTTTGGCGGAATATTAAATCGCCGCGACAACAAGTCGGATAAAGAGCAACTGGCGCAATACGAGATTCCGGAAATTGACCTTGTTATAGTAGATCTTTACCCGTTTGAAGAAACAGTTGCTTCGGGTGCATCGGAACAAGACATTATTGAAAAAATTGATATTGGAGGCATTTCTCTAATTCGTGCAGCAGCCAAAAATTTTAAAGATGTTGTAATTATACCTTCTCAAGCACAATATCAGAGCTTTCTCGATATTTTAAACACGTCTGGCAATACCACTACTTTGGAACAGCGAAAAGAGTTTGCTTCTGCAGCCTTTAAAACTTCATCGCACTATGATACTGCTATTTTTAAGTACTTCTTAGATAACAACGAATTAACGGAACAAATCAACCTTTCTGATGGTCAGATTTTGAGATATGGCGAAAACCCACATCAGCAGGCAACAATATATTCTTTTAATAATACTGCCATGAAAAACACCTTAGCAGGAGCTAAAGTGTTGCAAGGAAAAGCATTATCATACAACAACATGCTCGATGCTGATGCTGCATGGAAATCCGTAAGCGATGCTTACCACGCCGTTTCGGGTATCGAAAAAAAAGTCGCCGTTTCCGTTATCAAGCACCTTAATCCTTGCGGGCTAGCAGTATCTGATAATATTTTAAAATCACTTGAACTGGCATGGGCGGGTGATCCGGTATCGGCTTTTGGTGGAATAATTTGTTTTACAGCAGAAATTACCGCTGAAATAGCCAATTGGTTAGCCGATAAATTTATAGAAATAATTATTGCTCCTTCTTTCTCTGACGAAGCAAAAGAAATTTTTGCCAGGAAAAAGAATTTGCGTTTACTTGAAACACCCATTAAACCAGAAATTGCAGGCGAGAAGCTTTACCGTTCTGTTAATGGCGCAATGCTTGTTCAAGATGAAGATGAAGGTATGGATACCGAATACAAGCAGGTAACTAAAATTGCATTTAGCGACAAACAATTGGATCTAGCACAATTCGGAACACAAGCTTGCAAACACTTAAAAAGTAATGCAATTGCCCTGGTTTCGCAAAACAGCGATGGTTCTTACTGGCTGACAGGAGCTGGAATGGGGCAGCCAAACAGGTTAGATAGCCTGCGTTGGTTAACAATTCCTCGTTTCGAACAAAAAGATAATTTAAATATTGAGGAAGCTGTTCTTATATCCGATGCATTTTTCCCATTTAAAGACAGTGTGGAGGTTGCAAATGAGTACGGCATTAAATATATTGTTGAACCAGGAGGAAGTATCAGAGATGAAGATGTGATAGCTGCTTGTAATGAGTTTGGTATTGCTATGGTATTTACTGGAAAACGCCATTTTAAACATTAATAAACAAACACTATGAGTTTATTCTCATTTCTAACGCAGGAACTGGCTATCGATTTAGGTACGGCCAACACCATTATAATTCACAACGAAAAAATTGTGGTGGATGAACCATCCATTGTAGCGCTTGAGCACTCTACCGGCAAACTGATTGCTATTGGAAAACAAGCGCGTCAAATGCATGGGAAAACCCATGAAAACATTCGCACAATACGCCCCCTTCGTGATGGTGTAATTGCCGACTTTAATGCAGCAGAACAAATGATCCGTGGTATGATAAAAATGATTAATCCACGGCAGAAATTCTTTACCCCAACATTGCGTATGGTAGTTTGTATCCCTTCAGGCAGTACTGAGGTAGAAATTCGTGCGGTGCGCGACTCCTCCGAGCATGCCGGCGGTAGAGATGTTCACATGATTTACGAACCCATGGCTGCGGCCCTTGGAATTGGTATCGATGTAGAGGCTCCTGAAGGCAGTATGGTTGTGGATATAGGTGGTGGTACTACCGAAATTGCGGTAATTGCCTTGGGAGGCATTGTTTGCAACCAGTCGATTCGGATTGCCGGAGATGGCTTTACGGCAGATATTCAAGCCTATATGCGTCATCAGCATAACATAAAGATTGGTGAACGAACAGCCGAAGATATAAAACTAAATGTCGGATCGGCATTGCCTGATTTAGATGATCCACCGGCAGATTTTAATGTGCGGGGTCCAAACCTGATGACAGCCATGCCTATCGAAGTGCCCGTATCCTACCAGGAGATATCGCATTGCCTTGACAAGTCGCTCTCAAAGATTGAATCGGCTATAATTGCAGTATTGGAGCAAACACCACCTGAGTTGTATGCTGATATTGTATCCAAAGGTATTTATTTAGCCGGGGGTGGTGCGCTGCTAAGAGGTTTAGATAAAAGGCTTACCGATAAAATAAATATCCCGTTTCATGTTGCGGAGGACCCCTTGCACGCTGTTGCAAGAGGAACCGGTATAGCCCTGAAGAACGTTGACAGATTCTCGTTCCTGATAAGATAAAGTTTTTGATTCATGAGGAATTTATTGCGCTTTTTACTAAAGCACCATATGCTTCTATTGTTTCTATTCCTCGAGTCTATTGCACTGGTTTTACTGGTAAGGTTCAATAGCTTTCAAAGTGCTCGTGTTTTTCAACTGCGGCATTCCATTGTGGGCAGTATTTCGAACCGTTACAGCAATTTCTCAAAGTACCTCTCATTAGAGGAACAAAACCGAACGCTTGTAAAGGAGAATGCCCGCCTGTACAATCAAACAAAAAGCTCCCGGTATTCACTCAATAATGAATCATTTATCGATTCTTCCTCGATGCAGCACTACAGGTATATCCCTGCAAAAGTTGTTAACAATTCTGTGAATAAGCAGTATAACTACATTACCTTAAACAAAGGTAGGGTTCATGGCATCGACAGCGATATGGGAGTCATTGGTCCCGATGGTATTGTGGGTGTTGTTAAAGCAGCCAGTTCGCATTTCTCTACAGTAATTCCAATACTAAACAGGGAATTTTCGCCCAGTGGACGCATTAAAAGCTCAGGGTTTTACGGCCCTGTTGAATGGCCGGGAAAGAATTACCGTGAAGTACATCTTATCGACATTCCGCTGCATGCCACCATTCAAATCGGAGACACTGTAGTAACCAGTGGAATTACAAAAGCTTTCCCCATAGGTATTATGATTGGTACCATTACAGACTATGAAATAAAGAAGGGAGTTGATTATGAAATCATTGTAAGTCTTTCTACAGACTTTAAGAAAATTACGGATGTAATGGTTATTGAAAACTTACTGCTTGAAGAACAAAAAGCCTTAGAAGATTCCACTGCTCATGATTAAGAGACTCCCCAGAAATATTATTCGCTTTGCCCTGGTCGTGCTGGTGCAGATACTCATTTTTAACAACATTGAGTTGGGTGGGTATTTAAATCCATATGTGTATACACTTTTTATTCTGCTGCTGCCTTTTGAAACACCAGGCTGGGTTGTCCTCATTTCAGGTTTTCTATTGGGATTCTCCGTAGATATTTTTAGCGAAACATTGGGAATGCATACCGCTGCTACCGTATTTATGGCTTACTTACGCCCCATAGCCTTGTCGATGGT
>DNTK01000259.1 GCA_003508755.1 Bacteroidales bacterium
ATGTAATAGACGGTAATTTTGGAGCATATTATTCCAATAGATTTATGTATGCTGGTTTTTCCACCATGAACCTTTTTGAAAGCTTTTTCAAGCTGAATAACCGGGATGGCTCAAAAACTAAACTGGAGCGTCAGTACATTTTGCTGGGAGGTTACAGGTTCGATGTGATTGATTTTGTTTTTCTGGAGCCTTCATTTAATTTTAAAATGAGCGAGAACATTGTTTCTCAGCTTGATATTAATCTAACCAGTTATTTTAAAGAAGATTATTGGGCCGGACTTGCATACCGCACCGGCAGTGGCTCAAAAATAGCCACAGAAACATTAGGCGGACGTGGATCTTCCATCATAATCTATGGGGGTGCCCGTGTCGATAAATTCTATTTTGGATACTCCTTTGATTATTCTTTAAGCAGTATCCAGCGCTACAGCTTAGGCTCTCATGAAATTATGGTGGCTGTTAAAATCGGAGATAACGCCAGACGCTACCGCTGGTTAAACAGATATTAATACTACTACTTCCTTATTTTACAGTTGGTCCCAGAAGAGGAATATCTCTATAGTATTTCTTTAAATCATATTCCACATATTTAGTATACTTTCTCTTTTCGTTAATGGAATAAAACTTTTTAATCTCTCCCTTAGGAAAATAAGTGTACCTGGTGGTGATTTTTGTATTTGTCGAGTTAGTAGCAACTGATTCATCAACCCTACCTTTTAAATTAATTTTGTTTTCTGTCTTAATGGTATCAATTCCCGTTTTTGAGTAAATGATCTCCATGGTTCTTTCTGGTGCATCCCATTTTTTATTGTAATATTCATGTTTTATTCGCCTCTCAATAGAATCGCTTTCCTGAAAATTTTCTTCTGCAATATGGTGCAGACTATTTTTCTTGTTTAGAGTATAAGAATAAATCAATTCTTTTTCGGGTGAGTATTCTTTTATGGAGCTTAATCCCTTTTTATCTGAATATTTGGTTTTACCAACTAGAATACTTTTTCCATTTGAATAAGAAAAGGCGGTCTTTTGCTTTAGTTTGTCTTTTTTATATTTAAGTAACCAGTAATGCACTAATTTATAATCTATATATTTTTCAATTAAGTAGTTTTTATTATTGTCATAATGATAATACAACTCATAATCAATGGTTATTTCACCCGGAGTGTATACTACTTCACGAACCAGCTGCCCTTGTTTATTGTAGGTTTTTTGGTTTACCGGCAGCTTTTTATAGGTCATCATTCCATTATTTAGAACATGATTATATTGTGTTTTTACATAAAATGAATCAACCTCGCTTTGAGAAAATACCAGCGAACAGGTTAAAAGCAATACGAACAGGCTTATATACTTCATGTGTAATAGTTTTATTGTACCAGACTATTGTTTTCGCAATAGGCTTGCCATAGTTCCTTGGCTTTTTCATGGCCTGCATCAACAGCAGTTTGTAAATCGCTGCACCCTATTGCGTAGTCAAATAGGTTAATGTATTGTACGCCGCGTGCAAAATAAACATCAGCATCGGTTCGGCCAAGTGTTATACATTGTGTTAGATCTTCGATGGCTTTTTCATGGTTTTTTAATTCACCATAAGCGATTGCCCGGTTGAATAATGCATTTGTATTAGTTGGTTCTTTGATCAATAATTTACCATATACATTTACAGCCCCGGAGAAGTTGCTATTCATAAGTTCTATAACTCCAAGATTTATGAGTGCTTCGCTTGCCTTTACTCCATCATTATTAGTCTCATAACATTTATTAAAGGCAGTTTTTGCTTTGGAAAGCTCCTTAGTCTGCAAATAGGCCAGCCCTTCATTAAAATAGGCTTCATCGGGCTTAAATTTGTTTTTAGCTGCCTTATTGAAACTGGGGGCGGCCAGAGAAAACTTGTTCATCTTAACAAGCACAAGTCCCCTGTAATAATGAGCTTTCCCAAGTGCTTCATTCAGGGAAAGAGCTTTGTCAAAGTCAGACAACGCACCTTCGTAATCATCGATATTTAGTTTAAAATATCCACGCATGTAAAATGCCTCGGTATTTGATGGGTCTAATTCAATAATCTTGTTGTAATCGGTTATTATTCCACTATAATCTTCCAGTTTTGTTCTTACTGTAAGGCTTGAATTATAGTACTCAATATTACTGGCATCCAGTTCCTGAGCTTTTTTATAATCTTCCAAAGAAGCGTTTAAATCGCCCATGTTCGCTTTTACAACACCACGGTAATAATATGGAGTAGCAATCGAATTGTTGCTGGCAATGGCACGGTTAAAGAATTCCAGGGCTGCAGGATAGTCATCCTCGTTTAATTTTGCCTGACCACTAATTGTCAGTGCTTCTGCATTTGCTGCGTCCACATTAATAACGCTATTTGCTGTAGCGAATGCTTCATCGAATCGCTCAAGAGCCAGGAAGGTTTTTGCAAGATTAATATATGCTTCAGTTAGTTGGGGGTTCAGTTTAATGGCTTTCTCGAACGATAACTTTGCTTCTTTGAAACGCTCAGCTACGTAGAGTTCTTTTCCTTGTAAATTGTGCTCAAAAGCCTTTCTCTCTTTATAGGGCTTTATTGTAAAAAGAAGGGCTGTAATAACAAGCACAACCACAATTACAAGAATAATTCTAATTTTTTTCATCGTTTATATAGTTATTATTAGGATGCCTTCTATAAAGATAAAAAAAAAGCTGTCAATAACTGACAGCTTTATTCTATATAATTTTAGTAATTGTTTTATTCAGGAAATTTATAAACGATTGAGTTTATGTTCATTCCAGCACCAACCGAGCAAAAAACTGAAAGATCACCTCTGCCAAGGGTATGTCCCTCCATATTTCCTTTTAAAATTAAATCCAATAAGGTAGGAACAGTTGCAACCGATGAGTTTCCGAGTTTTTCAATGGTCATTGGCATTATTCCCTTTGGTATGTCTCGCTTGCCATATAATTTAAACAAACGTGCTAGAATGGCATCATCCATTTTTGCGTTTGCCTGATGAATAAGCACTTTAGAAATATCTTCGATGTTAATATTTGCTTTTTCGATACTTTCTTTAACAACAGGCGGAACATTTGTAAGCGCGTAGTTATATATTTTTCGCCCGTACATTTTAATATACATGTTACTTTGTTCATGAGCCTCATTGTAGGATTTGCCCATAAACAAGTTATAGGTCTGGCCATTGGCATCGGTGCGGGTCGAATGTGCCAGAATACCAATCGGAGTGTCGTTTTCAACTCCTTCTAAAACAGTTGCTCCTGCACCATCGGCATAAATCATACTATCCCGGTCATGTTGGTCAGAGATTCTTGATAAAATATCAGCACCAACAACCAGGGCGCGTTTGGCATCGCCAGAACGAATAAAGTAATCGGCTTCTATAACTCCCTGTACCCAACCCGGACACCCAAAAATTACGTCATAGGCAATGGTTTTAGGATTCTCAATACCAAGTAGTTCTTTTACACGCGAAGCCAGACTTGGAAGCATATCCGATTGCAGAGATCCCTTTTCAAGATCACCAAAATTGTGAGCTACTATGATGTAATCGAGTGTTTCCGGATCAATGCCTGCATGCTCAATAGCATTTTTAGATGCATGGAAGGCCATATCGGAGGTGCGGTGTCCGTCCTCTACATGCCTTCTTTCTTCTATCTCTGTAATTTGAGTAAATTTATCAATGATTGTCTCCGTTGGCGAATCAATTTTCTCACCCTTCTCATCGAAAAATTCATTTTTCTCGAAATCCTGGTTTCTTATAATATTTTCAGGAATATAACTTCCTGTACCAATAATAACTGAATAAATCCTACTCATTATTTCAATGGAATGTTTATTTAGACTGCAAAATTAATGCTATTTAAGTTAACATTAAATTAAGCTGTTGGCTTAGGGAGCTTTTTATTGTTTTATGGGGTGAAATTTAGTTTTGCGGGATGAGATAATATTTCATTTTCATGTAATAACTAATCATAAAACACAGTTAACCAGTTAAATGAATACAAAAATACTTCTAAATCTGCTTTTATGTTTCTGTGGTAAAAAAAATCATAAAATACAAAGATTTATGGTTTGAGATACTGAAATACTTAACAAGGATAAATGACAATAAATAGGTTAATGGGGAAGATTTAATTCTGTGCTGCAAATGGGTTATTTAACTTTTATAAGCACGTGATTCTTAATTTTCTCAAGCAATTCGTCGATGTTGAGTGGTTTCGTAATAAAATCGTCGCATCCTGCTTGAAGACAACGCTCTTTTTCACCGGTCATAGCGAAGGAAGTCTGCGCAATAACAGGCGTTCTGTTATTTAGTCGCTTAATTTCCTGTGTAGCTTCGTAGCCATTCATTCCTGGCATTTGAATATCCATTAATACAATATCAACCTTTTGATTTTTACAAATCTCAACCGCAGATTCACCATCACGGGCTCTGATAATATGTGCTTTTGTTCTTGTAAGGCAAGTGCTCAATACCTTGTAGTTTAAATCTTCGTCTTCGGCTACTAAAATGGTTAGATTATGCCAGTCGTATTTTGGGTGTATGCTGTCTTTACTCTTTTTGGTGGCAGGTTTTAATTTAGAATTAACCTGTTTTTTAATAGATTCAACTGGTATTCGAATCATAAACTTACTTCCTTTACCCTCTTCTGATTCAATCCAGATTTTTCCACCTAGTAACTTCACTAGATTTTTACATATTGTTAACCCCAGACCCGTACCGTTGGTTGTTCTTCTGTCATTGGCGTGTTTTAGTTGGTAAAATCGATCAAAAATGGCCTCATGCTTATCTTTTGGAATTCCATGTCCTGTATCGGAAACATAAAATGTGACCGAGTTACTGGTATTTGTAAAACCTAACTCGATTTGACCACGCTCGGTATATTTAAAGGCATTGTCGAGCAGGTTTGAAAGAACTTGCTTTAACCGGTTAACA
>DNTK01000422.1 GCA_003508755.1 Bacteroidales bacterium
CTTTATCTTTATCTTTAATAAATACGCCACCAACGCTAGCATTCAGGTATTCAATTAAAAGACTTATTACCGTTTGTGATGTTTCTTCAATTTCAGCATCGTTTCGGTTAATGATTTTACCTATGCGGGCAATACCTTCACTGGCCCACATCGTTTTTTCGTCTTTCTTTTTCTGAATTTCTCTTTCCTGCGAAACATTGAGCAGTTGTTCGCGCATTCTGATTAAGCTGCCCCCCAGATCGCCCTGGTTGTTAAACACATTTATCTGTGTTTCAAAGTTTCCTTTTCCTACTTCGATGGCAAAATCGCGAGTATTGTTAAGGTTATCAGTCAGAACATTTATAGAGTCGGCCATGTCGGTAATTTCATTCTTTCCTTTAATCTTTACATTTTCAGGCAGTTCACCATTACCTAAACGCAATACATGGTTCTTCAGTTTCTCGATAGGCTTATTAATATTTTTTGCAGTTATATAAAGTGCAAGAATTATGGCGATGGATAATCCTATCAGGGATGAAAACAAGGTGAATTTAGCTTTCTGAACTTCTTTTTCAGATGCTTTAACGATTTCTGTTTCGAGGCTCATTAAGTGTAATTCGATACCTTCAATTGCATGGTTTAGCTCTGCCAGGTAACCACCGGAATTATTATATCCGATAATAGAATCCTGCTTGATGATTCCAACGAAAATATCCTTATAAATTCCCAGGTCAGAAATCAAAACTTCATTTAATGCCCTGTCATATCCATTCCTGGTGTTAAGATATTCTAAGAATTCGCTGTAGGTTTTTTCAAACTTCTGCTGGTATTTGGTATCTTTTCGTAAAAGATAGTCTTTTTCATGTCTGCGTAAGGTTAACATGTAATTCCCGGACCTTAAATCATTCCTCTCTTTAACAATGGTTTCAACTGCATGGATTTGGCTTCGCATTTCACCAATATTTCCATGATCCTTAAATCCCCGGGTTTTAATCTCTGAAAGCAGTTTGTTCCAACTTTTATTATAGTTGATAAACTCCTGATTCAGCGAGGCAGTGTTTTCCTGAAGATTAAGTTTTATTACTACCGGCTCCCTTTTAAGCGAAGCTGTAATGTTAAGGGCTTCAATATAAGCGCTATCTAACGCCTTAAGGTATGCACTGTTACCTGTTTTGTAAAACTCCGGCTGTATAGTCCCTCTAAATAAAAAGTCCTTTTCAGCCTTTCGCATGTTGAGCTCATGTACCAGCAGGTCTTTTACCTGGCTTAATAAGTTATAATTTATTAGGGTTTCCTGGATAGTTATCCGGGTTAAAACTCCAATTCCAAAAAGTAATATTGAAATTACCAATGCAGTAGCCTGCAATCTTCTTCTGATCGTTACCTTCACAAGTGTCATAATACGTGCTAAAAATCTCTGGTCAAGGATACGAGCAATACATGATTTCAACCTAAAATTAAGGTTAAGTTATCGTTTTAATTTTGTTACCACCCTAAGGCATTGAGAACAAGTGATTCATAATCTACAAACCATCATCAGGTTTAGTTCCGAAAGTTTTGTGCATTCATGTTCGCCGCCCTAAGTATATGGTAAGGATTTTTCCAGCATAGTGTTTCCAATAAAATCCCCTGTCTTCACTTCGGAAATCCCCTTTGCTTAAACCAGGTTAAATAATATTCCGGTAACTCGAAAAGTAATCTGCCTTTTTATTTACCAAACGGCATCTGCATAGTAACCAAATCGATGAGAATAGTTTTATCAAAATCCATTGCTTGGTTTATCGGAATTATTGTTTTCTATACGGATTGTACTTTTCTGCACAGGGATTTCATAACCGCGCTTCTGGAGTTCTTTGTAAATGGCCAGGCCAACTTCGCTCTTCGAAGAAAGTCCGACATCAACATGCGTCCAGAAAAGCAGGCGGAAATCAAGGGTGCCTTCATCGCTGTATCCTTCAAAAAGGGCCAGGGGAGAAGGGTCCTGAATTACTTTTGGGTTTTGCAACGGAATGGTTTTTAGAATTTCTACGATTTCCTGTGGATCGGCATTGGTAGATGCTTTAAATTTAAGCTCCTGACGTTTATGGTTATTAGATAGTGTCCAGTTAATAACTTCGTTAGAAATAAGGTTCCCGTTTGGCACTACCACCTCGGCACCATCGTAGGTTTGCACACGGCTGCTTCTGACACCTATTTCCTTAATACTGCCCATTAAAGTGTTTAACTGAACTATATCACCAACCTGCACGGGTCGTTCATAGGTTAGAATCAATCCTGCAATAAAGTTATACACCAATCCCTGAAGACCAAAACCAATACCAACACCAAGTGCTCCCAGGGCAAGATTCACCTTGTTCCACTCGATTCCGGTAGAAAATGCCGCCACAAAAAGCCCTGTTACCATGATAATATAAAAGACCGAAGTAGAAATAGCATTTGGCACACCGCGTCTGCGTATAAACCTGGGTAGAATTTCACCGCCCAGCAGATATCGCAAGAATCTTGCAGCAAATACGGTAATAAATACAATTACGAAGAAACTGAGAAAATCGCTAATGGAGATAGAAACTTCCCCAATCTTCCAGGATTTAGTCACAAATTCCTGCCAGGTACTAACAAAGGGGACAAGCAGCTTGTATTGCACCAGCAGGGCCCGAATAAACATTATAATTAGCAGCACCCGCACAATGCTAAAAAGGCGTAATAAAAACGCTGCCTTTCTGGTTTTTATGATGTTTAATTCAGAAAAGGGTTTTATTTCTGCCAGCACAATAAGTATGGCCTTGCTAATCTGGTAAAATAGAAAAATTAGAATTCCGATTCCAATAACATTTATAGTTGATACCGAAAGTAGAAGCGAAAGTTTTACAATACCAAGCACATTTGCCAATGCAGATGCAAAGAATAAAACTGCTGCTATGATAAAACCAGACTGTATGAACTTAACTGACTGGCCGTCTTTTGTTTTCCGAATAAACAGAATAAGAAAGTATAAGTAACTGAATATGCATATTTCAAGCACAAGAAGGGCAATTCTGCCACTTATATAGACATAGGAGATTTGGTTAAAAAACAACTGCAAAGCAAATAGAAAAATAAAAATAAGCACAAACTTCCTGTTGGCTGGTTTGATAAAAACTTTCAGTAATTGATAGATAGGATACAAGAGTGTTAATAAAAATATCTCAACAAGGATAACCGGGTAAGCCACTCCAAAAGCAGATACAATAAGAAATGAGTACACATAGGCCGAAATAAACGGTTTTTGCGAAAAATGGTTTAACTTTTTAGTGGTTTGCGTTGAAAATATTTTGTCCGATAAGTTTTGTGTATAGAGGAAAAGTAAAAACAAAGCCAGAATAAACACCAGGTGGGTGATTAAAATTTTTTGGTTGTATTTAAAATAGAGCCGCAATGCATCGTAATTTTCACTAATAATTTGGGAGGAAGTCACTTGTGAAATGGTTGTATCCTTTTGTACTTTATGTACTTTCCACAACACTTCACTATCGCGCACAAGGTAGCTGTTGCGCAGGTTTTCTTCCTGGGTGCCGATATAACCTTTTACCTTTGTTAATTCTGCATTTACGCTGGCAATCTGCCCAATAATATCCAGTTCATGGTTAATGAGTTCAACAACTTCCGATTTTAATCCAGTAAGCTCTTCTTTTGTGGTGCTGGCGCGATTGACAAGACTCTTTGTTACATCTCCGGTGCTCTGAAGATAATCCAGTACGCTGCTCCAGTATTCATCCTCCTCTTTAAGCTTTTCTTCGATGTTCTGAAGCTGTTTTATTTTATCAAGAAAAAAAGATTCTGCATTCTTTACTGTCTTGTTGATACCTTCTATACTCGAAGATATATTCTTAAGTTTTTGAGCGGATACCCCTGACAAATACTCAGGCTGGTATTCCGATAAGATGTTAAAAACAGAATCAACGGGTTTATCAATACTTTCTACACGTGATGCGCGATAAGCTGCAAGCTCTTTATTTGAATTTGAAATAATTTCGTTGGTGATTTCCTCACGTTCATTAATATCAGATATTTGATATTCAACTACTTGAATTTCCTGGCTTTCTCTCTCCTGAGAAAAAATAGTGAGGCTGTTCAATACAAAAAGCAGTAGAATAAAGCTAAAGTAGCGCATGGTGCAAAACTTTGGTTGACGCCTAAAGATACAATAATACCACTAACTTTCTCTAAAATTAAATATTAGAATAATCCCTCTTTTTTTCTAGATTGTTTAATGGCTGAGAGCCTTTTCTTGTTTTCGAGACGTTTTTCTTGGGAAGCTTTGGTGGGTTTTGTTTTCTTTCGTTTTTTTAAAGGTGTAAAAGCTTTCGTTAGGTAATTATAAAACTTTGCAATTGCATCTTCTTTGTTCTGCAGTTGACTTCGGTATTCCTGCGAATGGAATAAAAGTATTCCAGAATCCAACAAGTGTTTAGATGGCTTAGCCAAAAGAATCTGCTTTTCTTTTGAATTTAGTTTCTGAGAGTTGGCAACATCAAAACGCAGCGCAATTTTGGTATTAACCTTATTCACGTTTTGGCCACCAGGCCCGCTACTGCGCGTTGCTGTGAATTCAAATTCCTGCTCGAAGTTTCTGCGCTTTAATTCTTCTAAAGTCATGTAGTAAAAATACCAGAAAGGCAATAACATAAACGATATTTAGCAGAAATAGTTAGATTGATGCCGTTACTTCCTTCGTAATTTGATTAAAATAGTCGGCAAATTTCGGGTCTTTCATGTAAAGCTCAAGTGTCGTTTTTCTCTTTTCCGATTCAGCCGATAACTCCATTAAACGTTTATTGTTAGCGGTATCCAGTGGGTTTTGATTGCGCTTAGCAATATAGCTTTGAAATTCCTTTAACCAGGCTTCGTACTCTACTAGA
>DNTK01000140.1 GCA_003508755.1 Bacteroidales bacterium
TTGCCCTCCTGCTCAAAACGAAGTACCATTATTAAGTTGTTCCCGGGCATAAATTCGCCTTTCCACTCTCCCAATAATTTATCTGGTTGTGCAAAACTCGATGGATTTATACTAAAACACATTAATTGAACAAATAGAAAAGTATAAATGGTGTTTCGTTGCAGGCTGGCAAATAATAGATTCATTTTTATGGATTTTTACTGGAAGTTGAATTAGAAGCACACAAATTACAATAACTCTTTAACTATATCAATGATCTTTATTGATTATAAGCTTATTAAACCACGGTTTTGTTCCGCTATCTGGTAATAACCGGGTATCCCATCGTCCATTCCCGCAGTATTTCAGTCATATAATTACACAGCGTTATTTTTAAAGGTCACCAGGTAGTAACTGGCTGATTTATGGTTTATTATCTTCGATTCTGCTTTTTCGAACCCATTTTGAATAACAAAGCTTTCGAGTTCATCCATTTTAAACCTTTTAATAAAAGGGACCTTTTTAATTTTCTGAATGAAAGGTAACATCCAGTTCAATAAAGTCTTTTCTGCAATGCAGGGAGTTTTTGAAATAAAATAACCACCTGGTTTTAATAGTTGGTGAATACGCCTTAGTACTTCATCGGCATTCTCAAGCAAATGCAACACGTTAAAAGCCATTATTCCATCAAATGTTTCGTGCTTGAAACTTTCATCAAAGATCGACTTGTGCTGGAAACTGATGTTATTGATATTGTATAATTCGGCTTTCTTTTTTGCATTTTCAAGCATGACTGAAGAGATATCTATTGCCACAATGTTTTCCACCCGGTCGGCAAGTTCGGCACACAAGGTTCCCGAACCACAGGCAAAATCAAGAATCTTATGGTCTTTGCTTAGATACTTACGGATATTTTTAACCACTTCCATGAGGGAATCGGATATACGTACATCCTGTCCGGCACCCTTTTGTGCAATGTTATCCCAGAATTTTTCAGTGCTGTACATCATGAGCCTGATTGATTTAGTAATAAATTTAAGAGGCAAATATGGATAAGTTTAACCTGATTTACTCATGTTGTGTTCTTTTTTTTCATGCGTTCTTTTTCTGAAATTTTTTACCGATCCCGTTTTTCTTTTTTAAGAACCGTCATGTAAGATTTATTGAAGTTAAATTCAAACCCTGAATCTCTTAAATGTGACAAATATCACCTTACACAAAATAAACTATTGTGATAAAATTTACTTAAAAAAGCTTAACTTGCGGCAGATTTGCATCAAATTGCAACCAAAACCGGCCCAACCTTAAATGCTATAAATCTAGAAAATGAATTACCTATTCTCAAAGGTGTATAACCTTGTTATTGTTATTCTGCTAGCTGTAAATATTCATCAGGGAACTATCTACGCACAGAACTCTTCAATCGAACATGCTTTGGAAATTATCCGGGGAACGTATGGCAGCAACCAGGTCCTTTTTAACGGTGTTTATTTTGAAGATATCTACCGCTACGATATTGGTACCCCTTTCTATTACGAGGAATTCCGGGAAGGATATATCATTCTTCATGATCAAAAGTTTGAGGACGTGTTATTAAAATACAATATCAACGAGCAAAATATCGTTGTTCAGCAACCCGGTAATGATAATACTGCGCTTGCGTTTTTACCCCCACTTGATTTTATTTCTGAGTTTGCCATACAAAAAGAAGTATTTAAAAAGTACACCTTCGATGAACACGGCACAGCATTTTACAATGAAGTATTTAAAGGAACACTAATCTTTCTTCAGAGTTGGGAGAAAAAAAAAGTAAAATCTACGCACAACGCTAATTTTATTGCCAATAAGTACTCACAGGCAAAGAGGAAAAATATAGTGGTATTGAATGGGCAGGCTTATGTTTTTACCTCCAATAAAAGTTTCTTAAAACTATTTCCGGAAGCGATAAGAAAGGAGCTTGCCGCGCTTTTAAAAAGTGAAAGTATAAACCTTAAGGTTACACCAGTAAATCAATTACGTGATTTCTTTATGCTGTGTGATAATACATATTCAAGTTACATAAAAAATAATTCTTCAAAGAACTGATGATTTCTGCCATGCGAAAAGTTCTAATCATAATTTTCACCTTCCTGATTTTTCAAAATGTACATGCTCAGCAAACAAATGTTGCAATTTCGGGAACCTACTCAAATATTAGCTTTAAAGAGTTTGCCCAGGAGCTTCAGGATGAATATGGGGTAACCATCTATTTTTATCCCGAATGGGTCGAAGCTGTTAAAGTGAATGCCTCTTACCAGGACAAAGATCTGAAAGCAGTTTTATCCGAAATATTTGCTTTGTCGGAAGTAAATTACTATATCGATTCCGATAACAACGTTATTCTCTATAAAGCTCCGCTGATTACCGAAAAACTACCCGCTTTTGAGGGAGCTGCAGAAAGTGAGGAAGAAACACCTGTTGCAGATGAAGATTTAACCAGATCGGAGCGTAAATATATTGCCGGAAGGCAGGCAAGTTCTCTTGAGTTAATTAAGGTGGGGAGTCCTCAAAAAACTGTTCAGGGAAAAAAAACAATTATTAGGGGCAAGATATTTGATAATGCTACCGGTGAACCTCTGTTTGGGGCTACAATATTTATCAAGGAACTTGGAGTAGGCGCCGCAACCGATTTCGACGGTCAGTTTAATATTGCTCTTGATCCGGGCAAATACCAGGTTACAGCCAGTTCGCTCTCTATGAAAGAGAAAAGCTTTTACATCGAGGTGTTTTCGGATGGCACACTCTCCATACCGCTGGAAAAAGGTCTTTTAAGTATTAGCGAGGTGAAGGTGTTTGGCGACCGAAACAACAATGTGTCAGGGATGCAAATGGGGTATGAACGCATTTCTTCTAAAAGCATAAAAGAAATACCTGCAATAATGGGTGAGCGGGATCTGCTAAAGATTGCCCAAATGCTGCCAGGTGTGCAGAGTGCCGGAGAAGGTTCGTCGGGTTTAATTGTACGTGGTGGAAATGCTGACCAGAACCTGTTTTACATCAATAAACTTCCCGTTTATAATACTGCCCACATGTTTGGATTTTTTAGTGCTTTTAGTCCGGACATTGTAAGCAGCTTTACCCTTTATAAAAGCAATATCCCTGCTAAATATGGCGGACGTATATCTTCGGTTTTCGATATATCCACCAGGCAGGGAAATAAAAAAGAGTTTTTTGGTAAAGGAGGCATCAGTCCGGTTACCGGTCACATAATGGTAGAAGGGCCGGTTCTAAAAGATAAAAGTTCGTTTGTACTTAGTTACAGGGGAACTTATTCAGATTGGATACTTTCAAGGGTTGATAACCTCGATTTAAGGAACAGTAAAGCCTCTTTTTATGATTTAAGCGGGACTTTAAACACCGAGATCAATAAAAAAAACCTCTTAAAAGTATTTGGTTACAGCAGTTATGATAATTTCTCACTGGCAGAATCAGATGATTATGATTATTCCAACAATGGTGCCTCTGTTAGTTGGAAGCATATTTTTTCAACAAAACTTAACGTGGAATTATCTGCTGTTGCCAGTCAATACAAGTTTACCCATAACAATAAACGAAATCCTTCTGAAGCATACAATCACCTTTATAAGCTTAACCATACCGAATTTAAGGCCGACTTTCTTTATTTAACCGGTAAGGATCATAGAATATCCTTTGGTGTAAGCAGTATTCTCTACAAACTAAATCGAGGCAATATTGAGCCCTACAATGCCGAATCTACTCGTATCCCCGTTGCTTTGGGAACGGAGAACGGCGTAGAAGGAGCTTTGTATGTGTCCGATGAGTTTACCTTGCTGCCCCGATTAACAGCACTTGTTGGATTGCGGTATTCCTATTACTCCATGCTGGGGCCAAAAGAATTAAACGAATATGCACCAGGATTGCCTAAAAATCAGATAAATATTGTAGGCACAAAATCATTTTCCGATAATGAGGTGGTCAAATCTTACTCAGGTTTTGAACCCAGAATTGCGTTTAACTATTTGTTGGGATACAATAATTCTGTGAAAGTTTCCTATAACCGCATGCAACAGTATATTTTTATGCTCAGCAACACCATCGCAATTGCTCCAACCGATCAATGGAAATTAGCCGACTACTATCTAAAACCTCCCACGGCCGATCAAATATCGTTAGGGTACTACCACGACTTTCCTGAAAAGGGTCTGGTTACATCCATTGAGGTATATCGAAAATGGATCAATAACCTGGTAGAATATAAAGATGGGGTGGATTTTATATCCAGTGATCCAACTGAAATGCTTTTATTACAAGGAGAGCAGGATTCATATGGCCTTGAATTTATTCTGAAGAAAAATTCTGGAAAGTTAACCGGATGGGTGTCATACAGCTATTCTAGCTCTACCGTGAAAGTAATTGACAATGAAACGAATGAAAGCATAAATTTGGGTCAGTCTTACCCTTCGAATTTCGACAAGCCACATAGTTTTAATTTTGTTTCGAATTATAAAGCAACACGCAGAATTAGTTTCTCTACTGTTGTTACATACAGCACAGGCCGACCTATTACCTATCCGGTTTCGTTGTATTATGCCGGAAACAAACAAGTGCTGCACTATTCAGAGCGAAACGAATTCAGAATACCTGATTATTTCAGGGTAGATTTATCCTTAAGCTATGAAGGAAACCTGAAGAAGAAAAAATGGCTGCACAGTACCTGGATGTTAAATGTATACAATGCAACGGCACGTAAGAATGCCTACTCGGTATTCCCCGAGACAGAGGATGGCAACATTAAGTTTTATAAGCTATCGATTTTTGCCCAGCCAATAATAACATTGTCGTGGAACTTTAAGTTTGGAAATTTTGTAAGTGAATAATAGGAGGGTGATTAAGAACATGTTTAAATATTTAAAATTCGCATTTATTAAGAGCAAGGTATTTATAATTGCGGCTACTATCGCTGGTATTGGAGTTTTCTCCTGCGTCGAGGAGTTTGATCCCCAGATTATAGGTTATGGAGAACTTTTGGTAATCGATGGCTCAGTGATAAAAGGCGAGGATATGCAGAAGGTTGTTGTTTCACGTTCTACAACCATTGCCGATCCCGAGTATATCCCTGTTTCCGGTTGTGAAGTAATCGTAATCGATGATAAAGGAAATGAGTTCCCTTATGCTGAAGGGCGACCCGGCGAATACAAAGCAAGTATACCACAGGAGTATTTATCCTACAACAGCAAGTTTCAATTGCAGGTTACCACACCCAATCAGAATGTCTATCAGTCTTCCTTTGAACCCTTGTTCGAAAGCAGTCCGATCGATAGCATTTATTACATCGATGAATCAAAGCAAACATCCACAGATGTTTACGATCATGGGCTTCAGTTCTACACAGATCTGAAGGCTCCTGACGATGCCACTAAAAACTATTTATGGCAATTGCAGGAAACATGGGAAATTCGAACCTCCTATGAAATAGAGGGATCCTGGAAGGTTGATGATTATTTTCCTCCCTGGTACAATCCAATCGATAGCCTGAGAGTTTGCTGGTCGAATGCCGATATAAAAGAGAGTTATACCTCCTCAACAGAGAACCTGGTTGTGAACGAAAAGAAAAAAATTCCCTTGAGCTATATTCCTGCCACAAGTACCAAATTGAATGTGAGATACAGTATGCTTGTAAAGCAGTATTCTTTAAGTGATGAGGCCTATGCCTTTCACAAGCAAGCAAATATAAACGAGGAAACGGGTAGCCTTTATCAAGCCCAGCCCGACCAGTCAAAAAGCAACCTGGTGAACATTAACAATCCTGAAGAAACAGTTTTAGGCTTCTTTTGGGCTTCATCTTACACAGAGAAACGGGTATTTTTTGATGGTCCTTTAACAACCTATAATGATAACCATTGTAAAGAAATTATTGTTTGCGAACCCGCATTTGGTCAATCCCTTATTTCATATTTTCGTAGTCTTGGACGAGATTTATATTTAATTGCATTGAGTTTCGATACAGAAAAAACCGATTCGGTGACTTCATGGGGTTTTCCTTCTGAACAAATATGTATTGATTGCACTGCTGAGGGAGGCAGCACAGTAAAACCAAATTTTTGGTAAAAACTATACAAATGAACCTAACCAACCCCTTGATAAAACTATTGTATGCAAATACAAGCTACAATTTTACAGGCTTGGTATTTGTGTTTGGCATGCTTTTAATAGCTTGTGTAGAAGAATACACACCCGAAATCAAAGGGTATAGCAACCTTCTGGTTATTGATGGGTCGATTAAAAAGGGAGAATCATTTCAGTATGTTTATATCTCACGGTCGTCATCGATATATGAAAGCGACAGAATTCCTGTTTCAAATTGTCAGGTAACCGTGCTTGATGAGGCTGGCAATCGGTTTAACTTCAGCGAAACTTCAGAAGGAGAATACAAGGCATTTATTCCGGATGAATTCTTGACGATTGGCAACAGCTATCAGCTTGATATTATCACAGAAAGTGGGGCACGCTACCAGTCGGGTTTTGAAACCTTGCTGGAAAGCAGTCCGATCGATAGCA
>DNTK01000141.1 GCA_003508755.1 Bacteroidales bacterium
GGTCATTATTCAAGACCCGACGTTACAAAACTAACGGTTGTTAGAGAAAGACAATCGGTGTTAAAAATTATTGATAAGCAAGAATAAAACTAGTTGCAAAAAAAGCAGCCACCCTTAGGGGCGGCTGCTTCCGATACAATGTTCTCAAAAAAACAATAAATCGGATTGAAATATTTTTTTTGGAACATAGCGGAACTTGGTATTATGGAAGTATTACTTCATCAATTACATGAATAACACCGTTTGTTCCGAATATATCTGTATCAATTATCGAAGCATCAGCAGTTCCAATACCCAGAGCTGCATCCGAATCTGTTATTGTCAGGTCACTGTTTAGAGTAAATGATCCACCTGTTAGCGTTTCTAAAGCAACGCTTGAGTTTCCATCAAGTGCATTAGGTATATCAGTCGAGAATACCCTTCCGTTAAGTACATGGTATTTTAAAACAGCTTCGATAGTTCCAATTCCAACTGCGTCAACCAGGGCATTAAAGTCAGCTACTGAGGCTAAAGTATATAGCGACTGAAAAGCTGCGTCGGTCGGGGCAAATACGGTAAATGGTCCTTCGCCGCTTAGGGCAGTTATTAATGCGTCAGTTGAACCATCATTTTCAACTGCAGTAAGAGCAGCTACTAATTGTCCAAATTCTGCACCTTCTGATGCCTGTGAAGCGTTTACAGCAATTGTTACTATGTCATCACTTGCAGGAACCAGGGTTCTGGAAATAGTGTGAACCACGCCATTATCATAGTCAAGTGCTCCGCCTGCTAAAGTAGCAGCAGTAACTTGTGATGTACCATTAATAAAGGCACCATCACCATTAATGCTTAGGTAAAAGTCACCACCAAGTGTTGTAACTGCTGAACCAGTTGCAGGTAGTCCGTCACCAAACACTTCTCCATCAATTACATGATAAGTTAGTATTGGTGCAAGATCTGCTGCCGATAGTCCATCCAAACTGGTGATACCTGCTGCCTCAAATGCAGCGTTGTTAGGAGCAAATAAAGTATAGTTTGCTTCTGAGTCGATTAAAGTGCCTAAAAGTTCAGCCTTAACAACTGCTGCTGTAAGAATTGAAAAATCGTTATTGAAATAAGCGGGTTCTACAATAGTGTTTACTATACTCATTTCTAATTCTGGTACTAAAACACCGTCGATAATATGAATTACACCGTTTGATGCTTCAACATCAGCTTCAGTAACCATAGCCGAGTTAATAAATACCGAACTACCTTCAAAGCTAACGGTAATCTTATCGTCATCACTTAGCAAGGTTCCTGCCATTTGTCCATCACTTAAATCAGTTGACATTACAACAGCATCAGGAATAACGTGATACTTAAGAATTCTTTCAATCACGTCCTCAGGAATATCTTCAAGTCCTGACTGACCGATAACACCTAATAACGCTGTAAAAGCATCGTTGGTTGGAGCAAATACGGTATAACTTCCGTCATTACTCAAGGCACTAACTAAGTCGGGAAACATTGTTAAAGCGTCAACTAAAATACTTACCGAACTCGTTTCTGAAGCTATGCTAACAATACTTGCTTTTGGTAATTCAAAACCTTCGGGAAGTAATACTTCATCAATAAGGTGAACTACACCGTTCGAAGCTTCAATATCAGCGGCTGTAACCATTGCTGAACCATTTAAGGTTACTGATGATCCGATAGCAACATCAATTGATTTTCCTGATAGTAATGTTTGAACCTGGCCATCTGATAAATCAGTTGACATTACTTTACCGCTTACAACATGATATTGTAACACCTCAGCTAAAACTGAAGGATTATCTAAGAGCGTTTGTAGAACGCCATCCTCTAATTTGTCAAATGCGTCGTTGGTGGGAGCAAAAACAGTAAATGGTCCTTCTCCTTTAAGAGTTCCTGCCAATTCAGCAGTAGTAATAGCAGTAACCAGGGTGCTTAAGTTAGCAGTGGCCTGGGCAAGCTCAACAATATCATCTCCTGTTGTCTGAGCTGGAGTTGTTTCATCCTCTTCACATGATGTTAATGTAAAAACAGCGATTAAAGCAATCGCAAATAAGCTTAAAAATCTTTTTCCAATCGTTTTCATTATTTTTAATTTTTAGTTTAAAATTCAATTTGAGAACATAGGTTAAACAACAGAATCCTATTTTGTTTAACTTTTTGGTTTTTTTGTTAAACATTTTAAGATGAATTCTAAATAACGAAAAACTAACTTCCTTAGTATATATCATCAAAACGACTAAGAATTATTTCTTTTTTATAAATAATATTTTTATCGATTTTATTTGGGTTATTATATCATCAACAAATTCAAGAATGCTCGATAAACTGTTGGTTACATAGCCCAAATCCGTAATGTTTAATTATAACTTTCAATTACTATTTTGTTTTAAAAATCATCTTAGCCATTATCACAATAAAGAAAAAGTGGAGTTTTTAATTAATCTTAACCACTTACTTCACTCAGAATATGAGGTATTTTACCGCCAAATATTAATTTTGAGCAATCAATGAATAAACATGCCAACTACTACCCTTACAAAGCCTAAACTAAATCCTTTCCTAATCGCATCCTATATCCTCCTTGCCACAGGTATTGTAATCAGAGTGTATCATTACCTGGTAAACCGCTCGCTATGGCTCGATGAAGCAATGCTCTCAAACAACATTATAGACAGAAGCTTTTCGCAATTGCTTGAACCACTTGATAAACTTCAAATTGCACCAATAGGATTCTTGTTTACCCAAAAAGTAGCCGTACTATTCCTCGGTACAAATGAGTATGCATTGCGCCTATTCCCACTTTTGTGCGGCATTGGTTCAATTACTTTACTCTTTTTCTTGCTAAAAAAGATAGCCAATGAACAGGTTGCATTACTGGGTTTAATCTTCATCGTATTTGGCAAGTTTCTCTTGTATTTCTCGCACGAAGCGAAGCAATACAACCTTGATTTAATTATCTACCTGGCATCATTTTATTTATTTCTATTTAAGGACCTAAATAAATATTCAAATACGAAGCTGTTTGGTCTCGGACTTCTCGGAGCAGTATTTATCTGGTTTTCACACATAAGTGTTCTATTTCTTTTTAGCATTGGGTTATACCTAATCCTGAAATCTGTTTTTCAACGAGACAGATCCTCGTTAATTAGAATGCTCATACCTACTCTATTATGGGCAGCAAGTTTTTTATTAAACTATTTCTTCTTTCTAAAAAACCATGCAAGCAATTCCATTCAAGTAAGCGCCTTTTCTTCAATTGGATACTTTCCACCTGCATCCTTTACTTTAGGCGATTTTTCATGGTTCTATGATAAAATAATACACCTTATTCAATACCCGCTGGGTACTATGAGTGGGGTGTTTATCTTCATAGTCATGATTTTTGGAATAGTTCAGGTTATTACTACCCGAAATTACAAGATCCTCGTATTGTTACTGCCTGTTTTGTTGCATCTGGCCTTATCTTTTCTTAAAACTTACCCATTTCATGGCAGATTTATCTTGTACACAACGGTACCTATAATCATGCTAACTGTATTGGGTTTTAATTTGCTCATTCAATGGCGCAAGAAAACAGGTTTTATCATTTCTCTTGTTGCTGTATTATTCTTTATGGGCATGCCTATTAAGAGTAGTCTAAAACCTTTTCATTTCGAAGAAGTTCGGCCTGTTATCGAATACCTGAATGACAATATGCAGAAAGAAGATGCTATTTATGTGTACCTTGGAGCAATCCCATCCTTTGACTTTTATAGAAACAAATACACCATACATCAGACCAAAATAGAGGGTAAAGTTTATGGAATGAACCCGGAACGATACTACCAGGAAGTTTTGCGAATACAGCAAGCAGAAGTTAGAAGGGTTTGGTTATTGTTTTCGCACTATAGAAAAGAGGAAAGCGATTATATGATAAATCAATTATCAGCCAAAGCCGAACTTAAAGATAGTCACTCAGAAAATGGTGCTGCAGCATACTTATTTGAATACGAATAATAACTGATTAAAAACGAAATTAATCCGATACTGACCAATATGTATCGTTGGGTGTTGTAACCGGAATTATCTTATCAATTCTTTCCTCATTTAAAATACCTGGCCGCTTTAATCCCGGTAAAATCTTAACATCATAAACTTCGTCAACACTTGATTCGTACCTGATTTCACCAACAGGCTTCCCAAGAGGTAAATAGACAACTACTATACCGGCAAAGCTGGATTTCGAAATTGGCAAATCACTAAAATCTTTTGTTGTATGTCGAAGCTTTGATATTCCAATAAACAGATAATCTCCCATACGAGCCATTCCCCTGGTAAATCCACCAAGTTTTGCAATAATATCGCTGGTTCCAGACACAGTATCTGCAATACGCAATTCGCCTTGTGCCGAGTTTAAAAAGTACAGTTTATTATTATAGATCCTGGGCGAATGCGGCATTGATAAGCCAGAAAGTACAACCTCACCCGATGGTACATGCAAAATTACTCCTCCTTGCATTTTATTTTTGCGCCATCCATGATGCTCATTAGTAGCTCCTAATGCTGTAACATACTCAATTCTTTCATCCTTAATTGCCATGCCATTTAAATGACATCGATCTTCCGGACTTAATTCTGAAATAAAATCAGGATTCCAAACTGGATGAAAACTGTAATCAGAATTAACCTCCGAGATACAGGAAAACAAGGTATTAATGGCCAATAGCTTTCCATCAAGAAAGTTCATATCATGCAGGTCGAGCGAACCTGTAAAATACTTACAGGAGGGTACAAACATGGCATCATATGTATCTTCTTTCCCTGGATATTTATGGGCCAGTGCAGGAAAATTCTTTAACTCTATAACATGTTTTTTACATGCAACAGCCAATTTATTTTCTGATGTAGCCAATCCCATAGCATTATCGAATGTCCTTGGCAATTGTATAAGCTTATCGCGGTCGATAGCACTGATAAAAACAACCTTACCAGCTTGATATGTACTCAGTGCAAGTGTAAAGTTAAGATCGAGTAATATTTCCGGAATATTGGGTGTATATGTTAAACTGAACGGGGAAATGGTTTTCATTATGCAGCAAGTAAAAGTGTTTCGAAATTATGTACATTTGGAATAAATTCAACCTATGTTATGAGTTGTACCTTCCAGGCATCTACGAATATAAGCTATAATTATGTTTTAAAAAAAGTAGAACACTTCACCTTTCCGCCTATAAAGAAGAAGGCAAGCGTCATAAATCTTCACGAACCCTTCACCGGAGTTTGGGCACTGGATGGTGAAAGAATGGTAGGGCTTGCATTGTCGCATAAAATTGGAGGTAACCAAGCTGAATTGTTTTCCTTTTACGTATTACCAGAATATCGAAATAAGGGTATTGGTAAACGGCTATTATACAATATGCAGGTACTGTTGAAAGACAAAAACATTAAAAAACTAAATACATTATTTCGTGATGATTGGCAGTCAATTAAGTGGATTTCGAGACTATTAGAAGCAAACAAATGGCACCCACCAGAGCTTTTAAGGGTAATATCTGAAATCTCTATAAAAAAATATTATGATGTTTCCTGGCCCAGAATTAGTATGCCAAACCATTACTCGATAATGTCCTTAGGGCAACTTTCAGAAGTTCAGAGCAATCAACTTAAAGAGTTTACAAATAAGCAGGATATTCCAAATGAGTTTAAACCGCTTAATAATACTGAAAGTATCTGCAAGCCAGCAAGTATGGTATTTTGCTATAAGGAACGGGTTGTGGGCTGGAATATTGTTTCTAAAATAGGTGCTGAGAAGCTTGAGTATAATAACTTATACATTTTGAA
>DNTK01000409.1 GCA_003508755.1 Bacteroidales bacterium
GCCTTTATGCCTGGACCCTATATAGCGGTATATGCAGCTAGCAAGAGTTTTGTGCTTAATTTTTCATTGGCGCTTGCTGCCGAACTGGAAAATAAACATATTCAGGTTTCGGTGTTATGTCCTGGAGATATAAAAACAGAATTCCAACAAAATGCAAACCTGGAAGGTTTTGAGGTGAACAGCAAAATTACATTGAAAGAACTGGCCCGGTATTCTTATGATAAGTTTATTTTAGAGAAGGAAACCGTAATTGTGCCGCCCGAAACACAAAAGCATATCGATATGATGACACGCTCCGGTTCTCCAATGATTATTAGTCGTAACCTTTTCAAAATGCGCAATATGCTGGCTAAAAAAATAGGTAAAAATTAATTCAAGTATCTTACAGATTGCATTTCTAAAATCACCTCTTTATATTTGATTTCCAATCAAACAATTAAACTTAATGGCCGACGCAAGATTATGCCCGGAATGCGGTGATCCCATTACGGGGCGGATAGACAAGAAATTCTGTTCTGACCAATGCAGAAACAGTTACAACAATAAATCTAAAGGATACAGTACTAGCTATGTGCGCAAAGTAAATGGTATTCTTCGAAAAAACAGGCAAATCCTGGAGGCACTTAATCCCAATGGTAAAACTAAGGTACACCAAAACCAACTGCTTAAAAAAGGGTTTGATTTTAATTTCCACACGCATATTTACACGACCAAATCAGGAAATATCTACCATTTTTGCTACGAACATGGTTACCTGGCACTGGAGGACAAGTATTATGCACTAGTCACCCGTGACAATCCAGAATAGTTCATTCTCAACTTACACGAAGCATTGCCAAAATAATTAAAAAACATAGCATAGAAATAAGAATGAATCGTATTTTTGTGCTTCCAAATAAACAACAGCTTCATGGAGCAATCCAGACAAATAGGAGTAATTGGAGGGGGCAGCTGGGCAACAGCTCTCGTTAAACTCCTGCTTAACAACCACGAAAATATCAACTGGTACATTCGCCGCCAGGAAGTTATTGACAAAATAAAAGCACATAAGCACAATCCTGGCTATTTGAGCTCTATACAGCTTGACACTGAAAGCATTCAATTTTTTAACGATATTGAACAGGCGATAACTGATTCGGATATCCTTATTGTAGCTATTCCCGCTCCCTTTATCGAACAGTCGTTTGTAAAGTTTTATGGCGATTATACGGATAAATTTATTTTTTCAGCGGTAAAGGGAATTATTCCCAATCACAACCTTACGGTATCTGAATATTTTAACAGACACTACAATGTCCCATTCAGCAAGCTGGGTATCATCTCAGGGCCCTGCCATGCCGAAGAAATAGCTCTGGAACGTTTGTCCTACCTGACTATTTCTTCAAAAAACTCATCAGACGCCAATTACATTGCCGAGCGAATCACATGCTATTATATGCATGCTAAAATCTCGAACGATGTGTATGGAACCGAATATGCTGCTGTACTGAAAAATATAATTGCCATTGCAGCTGGCATCTGCCATGGATTGGGTTATGGAGATAATTTTCAGGCAGTACTTATTTCCAACGCGTTGCAGGAAATAAAACGCTTCCTGGATAAAACCTACCCCAGCAAACGGAAAATAAACAGTTCGGCTTACCTGGGCGACCTGCTGGTAACTTCATACTCACAATTTAGCCGAAACCGCACTTTTGGCACCATGATTGGTAAAGGGTATTCGTTAAATTCGGCACAACTCGAAATGAACATGGTTGCCGAAGGTGTAAATGCTGTAGGGTGCATTAACCAGATAAATGAAAATCACAAGGTAAAAATGCCCATTACCGATGCGGTATACAACATTCTGCACAATAAGGTATCACCGGCATTGGAAATTAAACTTTTAACAGAAAAACTTAAATAAATAACATAAGCAGATAAAAATGGAGTTCATAAAACTTGACATTGAGAAAGTTTTCGGTTTCGTAGATAAATCGGAAGTCACAGGGTTAAAAGAAAAAGCTGTTGCAGCAAACAAAGCTTTAGAAAATAAAACTGGTAAAGGAAACGATTTCCTTGGCTGGGTAAACCTACCTTCTTCAATTACCGAAGATGAATTAACAGATATTGAAACAACTGCTAAAAAACTACAAAATGAAATTGATGTAGTAGTTGTAATTGGTATTGGCGGCTCTTACCTGGGTGCAAAAGCCATTGCCGAAGCCATGACCGATACCTTTGCTGCCCTGAAAGGCAACAGCGAAAAGCCTGCTGTATTATTTGCCGGACAAAATATTGGCGAAGATTACCTGACAGAATTAATGCAGCTTTTGGACCAAAAACGCTACAGTATAGTTGTCATCTCAAAATCAGGAACCACAACAGAACCAGCCATTGCCTTCAGAATACTGAAAAATCACCTGGAGAATAAAGTAGGTGCCGATAAGGCTAAGGAACTTATCGTTGCTGTTACCGACAAAAGCAAAGGAGCGCTGCGCACTCTTGCCGACCAGGAAGGGTATAAATCCTATGTAATTCCCGATGATGTGGGAGGCCGCTATTCAGTATTAACCCCCGTAGGATTAGTTCCGCTTGCCATTGGTGGTTTCGACATTCGCGCATTGGTTCAGGGTGCGCAAGACATGGAAGCCAAATGCCATTCTTCAGCTGCCACAGACGAAAATCCTGCCATTGAGTATGCAGCCGCACGCATTGCTCTATATAATGCAGGGAAGAAAATTGAGATTTTGGCAAATTTTGAGAATAAACTGCACTACCTCGCCGAATGGTGGAAGCAGCTATATGGCGAAAGCGATGGTAAAGAAGGATTAGGAATTTACCCAGGCAGCGTGGATTTTACAGCCGATTTGCATTCAATGGGACAATACATTCAGGAAGGAGAACGCACCTTGATGGAAACAGTACTATCCATTGCCAAACCCAACTACAGCCTGACTATTCCTAGCGATGAAGCTAACCTTGACAGTTTGAATTACCTGGCAGGTAAACATATCGATTACGTAAATAAGATGGCCGAACTGGGAACTCAAATTGCCCATGTTGATGGAAACGTGCCCAACATACGCATTGAATTGCCAGCTTTATCTGAATACTACCTTGGACAATTGATGTACTTCTTCGAAAAGGCTTGTGGTATTGGAGGCTATTTGATGGATATTAATCCGTTTAATCAACCCGGGGTAGAAGCTTACAAGAAAAATATGTTTGCGTTACTGGAAAAACCAGGATTCGAAGAAGAAACAAAAATGATAAAAGACAGACTGTAAGGAACGCAGCAAATTACAAATTTGCTGCTTATCGACAATAAAATTGCAAGGCCATCTGTTTATGAAGCAGGTGGCTTTTTTTCTTAAAACATCTTAAAAACAAGTATAGGAGCTGCTTTTTCACTATTTTCACCAGAGATGAATTATTTGGCGCACATATACCTTTCCGGCACCGAGGAATCCGTTCTTATCGGCAATTTTATTGGCGATTATGTGAAGGGGCGCGATTACCTGCAATACCCCCCTAACATTCGAAAAGGGTTACTCCTGCATCGAAAGATTGATTCGTACACCGACTCACATAAAATTGTGCTTCAGAGCAAAAAATATATGGCGCCACAATATGGAAAGTGGGCAGGCATTATTATAGATATCTGTTACGATCATTTCTTAATAAAAAATTGGAGTCGTTTCTGCCCTGTTCCCCTGGATGATTACAAAGAAGATATTTTTGATGTGCTTCAAAAATACTACCCCGTGTTGCCCGAGCGGGTAAAATACTTTGTACCCTCTTTTATCCAGAACGACTGGATAGGTACTTACAGCACACCAGAGGGCATTGTAAATGTACTTTACAACATGTCACTCAGGACTCCCTTGCCGGACAAATCAGAATTTGCAGCAGAAGTGCTTCGCAAATACTATGTACAACTCGACAGTGAGTTTATGACTTTTTTTCCCGAGCTGTTAAAATTTGTCA
This sequence comes from Bacteroidales bacterium, assembly GCA_003508755.1. Lineage (GTDB taxonomy): Bacteria > Bacteroidota > Bacteroidia > Bacteroidales > UBA10428 > UBA10428. The sequence goes on from DNTK01000409.1 coordinate 3,970, forward strand.
TCGATAATTTCGAAGTGCGCGTTCCCCTGGTGGATAATAGCATTCTGAATATATAATACTTCACCACCTCAGGAGTTTTCATTTTAGCAAGAAAGCACTGGCTGCCAAAACCTTTAAAAGCTACTTTATAAGAACCTCCCAACCACAGCAATGTTGACCTTAATATCATTAATATGAGGTGTTAGTGTACTCATAATCAAAAACACTGGAGATGAAAAAGGAATTAACAATCTGCCCATTTAGAGCATTTCAAATGGCGGATTGATAAAATTGCTTATGACGCTTGGCCGCTACATTGAACTTTTGGGACTCTACCCAGTCTGACATTTATTTCGGATACCATGACCTCCGGTTTTTTGCCTGGCATCTTTTAAGAAGAGCTGAATTAATTCATTTTTGGCACTTACGTCTTGTTTTTAGCTGAAAAAAATTTTATTTGGCAATCCGCTATAGATAGTCCTTTTAGAATGTCAAATACCTTATCCATGGTTGGATTAGCAGTATTAAGTTGTAGCCATAATTTAACTACTGTTTTATAACCAACAAACCTTTAATGCCTGGTATCCTGGTCAAATTCGTTTTCCTATTTAATCGAAAAAGAAATTGCAAATAGACTATTTTGCATGGCTTTAGCTTTTTGCAAATAAGCTAATAGAATTAAACTTTATTACCCTTGAGTTAAAAAAGGCTTCCACCATGCGACAAAATATGCACCCTACTTTGTTAAAAGGTTGCATACAGATTAACTATTTATCCCATAATTTGTTAGTTAGAAGTAAACAAAACCAGAACAATATGAAAACAACAGTAACTGTATTCATACTCATTATGGCACTGTCTTTTACCTTAAGTGCCCAGACCATTTGGAATGGTCCAACCACCACTTTTTCGAAAGCTGACGGGGCCGACTGGACCCTAGAAGCAAATCAGGATCGCCTGACCGACAATGTATGGCTAACAAGAGCCAATTCGAAAGGACTGTTTAATATTGCACAGGAAACAAGTGCCAGTAAAGTGACTGGTGCAGAATCACCAGCCGGAACTCTCTGGGCCGAAGGTACTACCAGTAATATAGATGGTTTAACCTTTAATACATTGGAAAATGCCATTGGCGGAAGTGTAAAAAATGCGGTCGGCAGAGATTTGGTGCTCTTCCTGGTTGATGACAATATCTACCTCGATCTGAAGTTTACTTCATGGTCTTCAGGAAAAGCAGGCGGACAAGGAGGATTCAGTTACGAGCGTTCAACAGCAGGTTCAACCAGTGTAAATGCAACGCTAAATAAAGGCTTAAGTGTGTATCCCAATCCAGTTTCTGACAGACTCTTTATTGATTTAGATGCGGGCATTAATGCAATGCAAATAAAAAGCCTTGACGGAAAAACCATAAAAGAAATAAATGTCCTTACTGAGGGGTATATCGATGTAAGTGATTTAAGCAGTGGGATTTACTTTATTACAGCAAAGGGTTTTGGAACAACCCGTTTCGTAAAAAAATAACAATCGGTTTTGCTTTAAATTATTGTGTGGAAATAAAACCTTAAAGAAGTTTAAAAATAAAATCAATGCTTTTAATTCGGTAAACTGTCATAAAATCCATCTATGCAGGCAGGTTAAATGTCTGTGATTTTATTGAATTCCAGATCACTTGCAGATATAGCATTTCTATGCTCTGCCGGATAGCCCACAGCAACAATCGATTCTACACGTATGTCGGCAGAAAGAGAAAGCAAATGTTTAATATAATCTTCGGCACTTTGTTTTTCATTGTGTGGCCGTTTTCTGATTTGAATCCAGCAACTGCCAAGTCCCAGCGATTGGGCAGCCATTTGCAATAATATTGATGCAATGGAAGCGTCTTCGATCCATACGTCAGATTTTCTCTCTTTGGCACAAACTACGACCCCTAAGGGGGCATCCGACAGAAAAGCTGCACCATGTGGTTTTGATAACGAAAGTTGCCCCAGCAAAGCCTTGTCAGAGACAAAAATAAACTCGCACGGTTTATTGTTTTTTGATGTAGGCGCTCGTAAAACAGCTTCCTTGAGAAAGTTAACTTTTTCAGCTTCAACAGGCTGGTTTTTATATTTTCTGATACTTCTGCGGTTTCTTAAAAGGTCAATCATCGGCTGAAAATTTGTAGAGAAAAAATACAACCGCTAATTTGCAGTAGTAAAATTGTTAGTCTTCATGCTCCCAGATTTCTCGGTACACAGCTCCACGGAAAGCATCACTCGGAGTAACCCGCATGTCAAAAAGTTGTGTCATTATCAGACCTACAAACTTTCTCTTTGTATCAATCCAGAAATAGGTTCCTTCATAGCCGCCACCAACCCATAATCCGCCTTCACCAATTTCCAAGGCACGCAGGGTATCACCGGTAACCCAAAGGTTATATCCGTTATATCCCCAGGGATTGTCGAGTTGTGTATGCGGACTGGCAATAAGTTCTATTGTTTCTTCATCGAGGAGGCGATAACCATTGAGCTCTCCTTTATTTAAAAGCATACGGGCAAAATCAGCATAACCATCGGTAGTAGCTACCATTCCTTCCCCACCCAGGTAAAGTATATTCGATTGATCATAGAGTGGCAAACTACCTCCTAGAACCCTATTCTTATTATTGGCAGTTAGTTTAGTTAGTGAATCTCCACCTAAGGTTCTTGGTGGCAACAATGTTGTCTCGGCGAGCTTATATTGCAAACCCTCAATATTCATTGGTCGGGTTATTCTTTCTTCAACAAGTGTTTTAAGTGACTTTCCGGTAACTCTTTCTGCTACAATTCCCAAAACAGTGGTATTTACTCCATAATGATATGCTTCTCCCGGCTGATTTACCAAAGGAAACTTGGAAAGTACCTGTACCATAACATCTGTATTTTTGGCTTGGAAGATATTGCTTTTCAGTTGCAACGAATCAAGACATGAATAATTTGTCCATGGATAGTAAAAACCGGCTTCATGATTTAACAAATGCTCAATGGTCATTACTTCTGTCATGGGAACTAGTTTTAGGGGACAAGCCGAATTGCGCTCACCCCATGGAATATCATTCACATTTTGCCCATCGTTTGTAACTGCAACCTGCAGCGACTCAAACTCGGGGATATAGTTTATAACTGGGTCATCAAGATTTAATAGGCCATCCTCAACCAGATCCATGGCAACCGAAATGGTCACGATTTTACTCATCGACCATACCCTGAACCAGGTATTCTTATCCAATGTTAAATCAGGATAAAGATTTGTATTAATTGCACTATGTTCATAGAGCACCTCACCATTGATTCCTTCAATTCTGGCATATAAGAAGGGTACACTTTTCTGATTAACCAGCGAATCAATACTTGCATCAATAGCCTTATTATCCTTTAGAAATTCTAGTGATTGAGTATTCCCTGCATCTTTACATGCGGATAAAGACAAAATTAAAGTCAGAAGGAATACAGTTGTCAGATCTTTCAGATTCAGATTAAACTTTTTTTGTTCTGGCATTGCTTAGTAATTTATTTGGGTTGTTTAAAATGATTTCGAAACAGATAGTTAAATATAAGTACCCACGTAGGTAATACAATTCTGTTTCTAGGACATTTCAATATTTAAATACACGGTGGCAAAAGCCTGGAAACTAATTTTTAAACCAATAAATTGCTTTTACAACTAATTGATAGTGTGATAATAGGTGCTCAATAGTTATTTTCTGTCCCTTTTTGATTTATACTTATCATGTAATCCAACACCATTTAAAATCATAGGTATATATTTCTTTATTCTGGATATGTGGGTATCAGATTTCTTAGGTTGAGAAAAATAGAGAATGTAGCCACGTTGCCGACCGGGTGTTAATGATTCGAAAGCTGATTTTAAAAGAGGATCTTCGTTAAGGATCTTCTCCAATTCCTCAGGAAGAGGTTCGGGCTCCTTTTTAAACTCAACCTTTAAACCAGCTTTTTCAACCTCAATAGCTTCGAAGATATACGCTTTTAGAACAGCTTCAAGTTTCACTATTTGCTGTACATCCGTAAATTTTATATAACGTGATGCCTGGGAATTCTCTCCTGGTTTAACCAACAAGCCATGTTCATCATTTAACAGGGAACCTTTGAAAAAACTAATAGCACAATAATCCTTAAATGCACTTACCAGTAGAATGTTTTTGTTTTGATGGGTATAGCATGGCACACCCCACTTCAATTCTTCAGTTAATCCACAATCGAGCACAAGGATTCTTAACTGTTTTAGTTCGTTGGGCCAGTTGTGCACTTTGCAATCTGGTGTGCCACCAAGAGGGCATCGCCCACATCCATCTCTTAAATATGTGTCTACCTTAAGCTTCATTTTATTAATCGAATTGCTGAACCTGTTTGTATCTGAAGCAGTCAGTTAGATGGTCATTTACCATTCCCGTAGCCTGCATATGGGCATAAATCACCGTTGAGCCAACAAATTTAAATCCACGCTTTTTTAAGTCCTTGCTAATGGCATCTGATAGTTCAGTTTTGGCTGGTAATTCACTCAGTGAAGTAAAAGTATTTTGGATGGGTTTACCCTCAACAAATCCCCAAATATATTTACTAAAGCTGCCGAACTCCTCCTGCACCCGAATAAAAGCTTGTGCATTGTTCACGGTTGCCCGAATTTTTAATTTATTTCTTATGATTCCTGCATTCTGCAGAAGCTCCTGAATTTTCTCTTCTGAATAAGCAGCAATTATTTTATAGTCGAAGTTATCAAAAGCTACTCTGAAGTTTTCTCTCTTGCGGAGTATTGTTATCCAGCTAAGGCCGGCCTGGAAAGTCTCAAGTATCAGGAACTCGAAAATGGTTTCATCATCAAAAACGGGTTTTCCCCATTCCTTGTCGTGGTATTGGTTATATAACGGGTCGTTACCTGCCCATTCGCATCGGTTCATTTGTAGATGTTTTATTGGTAATACATATCAAACACAGGTATCTATGCATGGTTCATTATTGCTTTTAAGCCTATAATATCCCCTTTATCTCCTCCAAGGATTTTATTTGATAAGTAGCTTCTACTTCTGAAATGATACCATCGTGATTATACCAAATCTGATCCATCCCAAACTTTCCGGGGCCGATGACATCATTCTCCAGGTTATCTCCAATAAATACGCTTTTATCTTTTCGGGCATTTACCGATTTTAGTGCTTCCTGGTATATTTTGCGTTGTGGTTTGGCAACATGAAGGGTATCGGATGTAAAAATCTTATTAAAATACGCTAATATTCCCCCCGACTTGAGTTTTTGTATTTGTGTTTCATAAAATCCGTTTGAAAGAATATACAACTTGTATTTATTATTCAGATAGTCTAGTATTTCTTTAGCATAAGGCATGAGTGCCGGCTTTAAAGGCGCGTTTGCAAGGTAATAATCGCTTAAAGCCATGACCAGAGATTCATCCTGGATATTAAAATCGGAAAGGAGCAATCGGAAACGTTCAAGGCGTAAATCAGGTTTAGAAATTTGCCTGTTCTCATATAGGCTCCATACCCTGATATTATGCCGCACATAACTCGAAAGCCATTTATGTCTGTCGGCAATAACCTTGCTTAACTTAAAATGATCGATGAGCTCTAATAAGGTTGCCGATGAGTTGGCATCGAAATTCCAGAGGGTTCGATCCAGATCAAAAAATATGTGTTCGTATTTACGCATGCAAAAACCTAAGGATTATACCTGGCTCCATTTAACACCTTTTGAAAATCGTTCTCAGCTGCAAGCTCTGAAAGGGTAAGATCTTTATTGCGCGACATGTATTTGTCAATTATCTGGTAACCAACCCAGACAGCTGCTCTTCCTGGTGAATCCCGGGTAAAATCTTTGGTGAACGGACCGGGTTCGATAAACTTATTAATTCTGAACTGATCGGTGGAAAATAACAATTTCTGTTCGAGGATATATTTCCACATTTCTTCTTCATTATTGTTGCAAAACTCTAACTCGTCGGATGTAAATCCCCAAAGTATGGTATCGTTTAACTCCGGGAGCAGAAGTTTTGTAATATAAACACCCCGAGCTTCATTTAGCATCTGCGAAAGAAAGTTGTTTTTAACTGGCTGATAATCGATATCAGAAACCACCCAGGCACGCAGAGCGTCCGAAACTATATATTCCTTCTGCATTACTCTCCGAAGGTAGGCAGGAATGGGAGGATATACATTGCTGTAAAGGGGTTCGTTAGCACCTAAATATTTATCGAGACTGATACCTAATACTCCTTTTGCGGCTACAACCGATTGGTTTAAACCTGAAATATAGGTATAAACCACCGGAGTTATGCTTTCAGGGAAATAGTATTGATAGCGCGATAGACCCCTGGAAAGCAAGTTGCGTGTCTCTTTAAAATCTGTAAAAACAGTTTCTGCACGTTGATAAAATAAATAAATAGACCGTTCGGTGACAAATTTTGTAAGAAGCAGTTCATAATTCGGGTCGGAGGTATCGCCTATCTCAATAATGCGGTTTGTAAACAGCGGTAAAAAATCGGGATAGCTTAATGCAAATCTTTTGGCACTGTCTCTCAAGGCATACACATCCGTTTCAAAAAGAATTTTCTCAAACCGAACAACATCTACATCTGCATAAACTTCCTCAGGTGGAGCTTTTTCGCTTCTGCACGAGACAAGAACAACGAATAAAACTATTAGACTTGCTATCCACTCAATTTTAACATTTTTCATATACGAACTTTTTTTGCATTCCAAAAATAACATTATGCCCCTAAAAACAGATAGGGAAGTAACTTTTTATACATACATCTTTCTATACATGTGAAATACATTGTGTTACTTTACAACGGCAGGAAACAACAAACTGATATTTTTTCTAAAATATTTTTGGAATATGTTTGTTGCATATTGAAAAAAAGATACCTTTGCACTTCCAAAAAAACAGCGAAAAATAGAATTAAAAATATAGAACGATGAAAAGGACATTTCAGCCATCGATAAGAAAAAGAAGAAATAAGCACG
>DNTK01000156.1 GCA_003508755.1 Bacteroidales bacterium
AAATAAGAGGAACAATCGTATCATCCAAAATTGAATCGGGATGAAACTCAACAAAACCATTAATTGAGCCGAAATACATTTTACCAGATTTTGCCTTTAAAGCACAATCAAAAACAAACTCGTTATCAGGCAGTCCATCAAATTTATCATAATTTTTAAATGATTCTTCAGAGATATTAAACCTTGAAATACCATGTGTAGTGCTTAACCACAAATTTCCGTTATCATCCTCTAATATTCCCGTAATATTATTAGAAGGTAATCCATCCTGTATTGTATAGTACTTAAACTCCTTCTTTTCTATATTAAAATAATTTAAGCCCCCACCATTGGTACCCACCCACAATCTGTTTTGCGAATCTTCAAAAATTGAGATAACATCCTTTGAACTCAATCCGTTTAATTCATTATAAGTAATAAAAGTGTCTTTTTCAGCAACATAATTCAGCAAACCATCACTAGAACAAAACCATGCCCTGTTTTTACTGTCAACATAAGAAACAATTGTAGTATGCTGCGAAATTCCTTTTGAAAACTGGGGGTATTTTATAAACTCTTGTTTTACCTTATCATAAAAATCTATCGGTTTGCCAAGCATAGCCAGCCATAGATTACCTTCATGTGTCGAACTTATACTCCATATATTATTACTGGACATTTTGCCCGGATCATTAACATCCGCTAAAATAAGCTCAAATTGATTTAATTTGGTGTCGAATATTTGCAGTCCTCCCTGGTGGGTTCCCAACCACAATATGCCAGGTTCCGGTTCGAATATTGTTTTAATAACATTGTTTTGCAGCGAGTCCTTATAAAAAGTATTAGCTTTTGTAGCTTTAAAAGAACCTCTTTCAGGGTAAAAAAGGTTTAATCCTCCGCCATCAGTCCCTATCCAGATATTATTTTCTGAGTCCTCATATATGCTTAAAACCTGGTTTGCACTTAATGAAGCATTATTTCCTTTCTCATGTGCATAAGCAGTAAATTTTGGCTTAGCAGGATTATACATGCTTAAACCAGTGCGATAAGTGCCAACCCAGACAATTCCATTTTTATCTGCAAACAAGCTGTACACTGAATTATTTTGAAGTGAGGCTGGTATATTGTTATTTGCCTTTATTCTTGAAAAGTTATTTGCTGTTCGGTTAAATAAATTTAATCCGCCTCCATCAGTTCCAATCCAGATAGTTTTATTTTTATCTTCTGTAATGCAAGCTACATTATTATGGCTAAGTGAACGGGGATTGGACGGATTATTTTTAAAATGAACAAATGTTGTTGAATCAGGATTAAATTTATAAACTCCACTTTGGTGTGTTGTTATCCAAATCTCACCATATGAATCTACAAATAGTCTTTTATCCCAACCACTTACATTATCCCATTGCGAAACACAATTTGCGCTAAAATGAATGACCGTATCTTTTTCAGGTAAAAATTGAGTGATTCCATAAGTGTCGCATAACCATAATCTTCCCTTCTTATCCTCCGTAATTGCTGAAATTCTTCCGGATAATAATTTTGAAATATTCGGGAATTTTTCAAATGTGTCATCTTCCTGATTTAATAGAAGTAAGCCTTCCTTTTCTGTTCCAATCCATATTCGTTTTTTACTGTCCTGGTAAACAGCTCGTATATTTTTGGGGTCAATTAACAAATTGTTGTTGCCATCCCCATAATTTTTAAAGGTCTCACGTTCAGGATTGTATATTGATATTCCTTCTGAATAGGTGCCAATCAGTAAATTCCCGTTACTTAACTCAAATAACCGATAGATATTATTGGAAACCAGAGATGTTGAATCGAAAGGTATATTCTGGAATGACTTAAATGAATATCCATCGTACTGATACAAACCCGTTGCAGTTCCAAACCACATAAAATCTCTGGAATCCTGTACCATATCATGAACGGTACTAAATGGCAGACCATCAACAGGTAAATAATGAGTAAAACTATATTCATTATCATTATCCTGCGCAAACAATAACGTTGTAAGCAAAAAGAATAATGAAGAAAACAGATATCTTCTTCTGTAATTTATAGGTGCAGTCAGGCTTACCATATTACTTTGCACTATAAAAGTTCAGTCACTGCATTATTGAACATCTGCTATAATTATTTTAAGCAAATTATCCATTCAATCATAATACTCGGTGAAGGTTGGTAGCTGTAAAATACAATAATAAAATAAATTTTCAAATCATTAGACAAAAGAAACACAAGCAGTTCAGATATCTAAATATTACCCCCTCCTTCTATTTCATTGTTAATAATATGGGATATCACATGAAATACTACTTAGGCACAAATCTGAAACAATAGTATCAAAATTTTAAACAATAGTACAAACTACAAAGTCGATTGAGCATCTATATTTATGCTGCACAAACAAAAATTAATTATTATGAAATTTCTAAAGACTCTTAGATCTAAAAGGGGAAATGCCGAGAATCAGCATAAGTACCTGAAACACTTAGGTATTAAACAGGTATCTTTTATTGTGATACTATTATTACTGCAGTGTAATGTTTTTGCACAGAGAGGCCGCCCACACATTTCAAACGAGCTAGGATTCAATCAATTACTTACCGACAATAATACTAGACTTCGTGGTGTTAGTTTATCTTGGGATGGCGGAGACAATGAAACTCATGACGCCCCCGCTGTTATGCCAACTCAGGAAGAACTCAATTCTCTTTCTGCGGTTTACGGGCTCAACTGTATTCATGTGTACCTTGAAATGAATTGTCCGATAGAAGAGCATGCCGATATTCACGTAGTAGGCAAAAATGCTGAAATCTGCGATTCGTTGGTGGATATGGCAGAAGAGGCCAACCTTTATGTTATTATAACTATTGGTTGCGGGAATTGGAATGGGCAAATTTCTAGTTTGGAATGGGCTCAAGATTTCTGGAATTTCTATGCACCCCGCTACGCCGATCGTACACATGTTATCTATGAAACACATAACGAACCAGGAGATCATACTCCTTCCGATTGGACCACTTCCGATTGGGACAACCAGGTAACACTTTTCAATACCATAAGAACGAATGCTCCCAATACGCATATTATGACCTGTTCATTCATGTCATTTTCCACGCCTTCATCGGCACTTGATGGAATTAAATATATGAAAGATAATGGTGTAGATTTCAGCAATGCATCTGTGGCATTTCACGGTTATGAAACTATGGGATCAATTGAAAACTGTATGGTAGAATTTATGTATGATACAGAATTTGGAATGACACCGGCACTAATCTGTACCGAGTATAATCCTGGTGATAACGATAAAGGTTTTTGCAATATGTTAGAATTACGTAATGTTGGATGGACTCAGTTTCTATACCTTGGGGCTGATATTAGGGAAGTTCGAGGGTTTAAACGTACTATGGATAAATATTTCGTAACGTGGGAGCCTGACTACGGTGACTGGCCTGTTGTTGTTCCTTTAGAAGGAGTAGCAATAAGTCCCACAAATTTAGAATTGCCGGTGCTTGCATTACGACCATTAACACCCATATTAACGCCAACAATAGCAACAAATCAAACAGTATTGTATTCTTCAAGTAATGATGCAATTGCAACTGTTAGCCCAATAGGTATAGTAGCTGGTGTTTCAGAAGGTTCAGCTATAATTACTGCAACTACTCATGAAGGGAATTATACAGCAACTTGTGCTGTTACAGTAACTGCTGCATTACCCAGACCATATCTTGGTGTTCCTGCAAGTATTCCAGGAACAATCGAAATAGAAAATTTTGATAATGGCGGCGAAGGTATTGCTTATCACGATGAAGGATCGCACAATATCGGAGGACAATACCGAATATATGAAGGTGTTGATATTGATATCTGTGGTGAAGGTGGTTATAATGTTGGCTGGATTGCTTCCGGAGAATGGCTGGAATTCACTGTAGATGTTGCAGCTACTGATGCATATGATATTGATTTAAGAGTTGCAAGCGATTATCCATCTTTGATTCGTATTGAATTTAATGGAATTGACAAAACTGGTTTAATAAGTACTCCTAGTACTGCCGGATGGCAAACTTATGAAACTGTAACTGTTGGAGGTGTATTACTTTCTGAAGGAGAGCAAGTAATGCGAATATGTATGGAAGGAAGTGCTTTCAACTTTAACAATATAACATTCAGAGGAGGTTCGACTGTTGTACCCGTAACTGGTGTATCACTTAACCCGACAAGTGCGACTATTGAAGTTGGAGCAACACAGCAATTAGTAGCTGCAGTTTCTCCTGAAAATGCTACTAACCAAGCTGTTAGCTATGCATCAAGTAATACTAGTGTTGCAACTGTTAATTCAACAGGATTGGTAACTGGTGTTGACGAAGGTTCAGCAATAATTACCGTTACAACCCAAGAGGGCGGATATACAGCAACAAGCGATGTAACGGTTATCTATGGAAGCAGCGGACCTCCGGTTAGTGCTCATGTTCAGTCTATTGCTACAGGCACACAGGTTGCCGGAAGAGGAGCTAGTTATGGTAGTGCTACTGTAACCATCCACAGCAACCTTGAAACTGTTGTAAGCGGAGCAACAGTAACAGGAACCTTCTCCGGTTCATTTAGCGAAACTGTTACAGGTGTAACGGGTGCCGATGGCACAGTTACCTTAGTTACAACAGGTTCGGAGAGAGGAATGTTATCAGTTGACCTGTGTGTTGATGATGTGTCACACAGTTCATTAACATATGATGCTGCAGCAAACGATATTACGTGTACAGGAGCTTTGAAGAATGCGGGTGAGCTTGGTATTGAAAATACTGAACCACTATCATTTAGCATATATCCAAATCCTGCAAACCAGACCATTAATGTTGTCTCGTCTATTAATGAGAATTTCTCAGTAAACTTATACAACATGAACGGTGTATTACAATTACAAAAATCTATTCAAAACCAGAATAGCAGTATAGATATTAGTGAATTACCTAATGGTGTTTATCTTATGCAAATCACAAGTTCAAAACAAACAGAGATGGTTAAGTTTATAAAGGGCAATTAATAAAAATAATAATTTGCTAAATTAGAAAGGGGCAGATTTATTCTGCCCCTTAATTTATTATTAGGTATGTAATTGGTAAAAACTATCACTTTTTAATAGTTCCTCATTTTTATTTTATGTTGAAAAGTAAGTTAAATGGTTTAGCTTATTCTTGTCCATTTTATAAAGAAAATGAAAGTTGTGTTGTAAGTGAATCAAGAGAAAAAGGTGATTTTATATCGATGGTGAAATATATTAATATTATGCTATATGAAAAAGTTTTGTAAATAATGGAATGCCATATTTCATGTGCTAAAAAAAGAGAAGGTGAAAAATTCTAGTATTAATACTATTGTTATTCAGATTGTTTCTTTAAAACCAATTTTTACCCTGCAACATCAATAGTTACTGATTTAAATAGACACCATACTTTACTACCGTTTTCAAAATTCATTCGTTTTAGCGATTTGCGTGTAATTTCCACAAATAAATCGAATCCTACATTTACCAGGCATAGGGTTATGTTGTCTTTCTTAATAACATCGCTAATGGTTCCTTCCAATTGGTTTTGAATGGTAATGGCTTCTAGTTTTTGACTTGAAAGAGCAATATCGTCGGCATTTATAAATATTTTCAAGGTTTGTCCAACCGCATAAGTTGATCTGCTATGTTCACATTTAACTTTTATATTATTCTCATATTTGAAGTGTGATAATATTGTAAGTCCCTCTTCTGGTTTAACCTTTGCACTTGTATGTTTATTGAATTCACAAATGAATCGGAGCTTAAAATGCCATTTATATTTTTGTCTTTTAGTAACATGTAATAATCGTTATGACCAATGCAATTTCCCTTATTTATTATGCAAAGTTTATTATTTGTTTAAGTAAATCTGGCAAATCGTGGCTTACTAAAAGTTTCGGTATACGAATAGTTTTATGAATTTTCAGTAAAAATGGAATTATTTGGCTGCGTAATTTAGTATCTTCTGTTGAAAAGGGTTCGTCAAACAATAATAGTTCCGGCGATGAAAGTAAAAAAAAGCCCCAATGCTGTAAGTTGTCTTTTGCCTCCCAAAATATTTTTGGGATTGCTATGTAAAATATGTTTTAAATTTATTGATCAACAACTTCGGTAAAGCTTAACGGATTGGCATCATTTTTCTTTACTCCGTAAAGTAGGTTTTTCTTTACTGGTATATGTGGAAATAGTCTCCCTTCTTGAAAAACATAGCCGATATTTCTGCTTTGTACGGGAATGTTTATTTTTTCAGATGAATTAAAAATAATTTTTTTTATTGATATATTTCCTTTTTGTGGAGATACCAACGCACAAATGCAATTAAGGTGCGATTTTTTTCCAGAAACGCTTGGGCGCTCGTCCTGAAAAAAGTTTACACTTTACTTCTCATAATCCTATTATAATTTTACACATTAATATTAATCCTAAATGCTGTTTACTATTATTTTTCAAGCCCATCTTTGTGGAGTGGAGCGTAGGGGAAAACAAAATTTATTCACTCAAGTTTGCACCGACTTATCCACATTGAATTCTCAGGTCGAGTCTCAATGAATTCTAACGGTCTGCGGGCAGTATTATGTACGGGATTGCCGCCGTGTTTCAGTGTCACCCCTTGACACTAAAACAAATATAACAGAACCGCAAGAACCTTCCAAACACCCGCATTTATGCTGACCCGCTATTATAAATTGGCCGCAAAAAACTATCCTGTTTAGCAGCAAGTATCAACGATGAGCTCAGAACATTTTAGTTTTCTTATCAGCAAATTTAACCGACTATACCAGCTATTGATTTTATAGTTTGGTTTTTGTAATTTACAAGTAATGAGTATTATATAAAACCTATAAGCATTTTTACTTTTATTCAAACTAATAATAACTATTATGAAAAAAATCAAATTTGTAGTTATTGCTTTTATCTTAACTGGCATATCCTGTCAGAATGAAGCCCCTTTTTCAGATGGACAAAAGCTAATGGTAGAAAAAGAAATTAAAGATTTCATTTTAAAAGTTGAAAGTTCACTGGAAACACCTTCTCCAGAAGATTATTTCAATTATTTTCTACAAACTGATGAATTGGCAGTAGCAACTCAAGGACAATTGTTAACTGATCCAAATGCTCTAAGAGATACAATTAATGCTCATCTGTCAATGATGGAGAAACAATCCATTGAACCTGTAGATGAAAAAATATATGTAATAAATAATGATGCTGTCGTGGTTTCAATGTCTAAAGTGACTACAATAACATTTAAGAATGGTGCGCAATTTACAATGCCATATGCATGGACAATGCTAATAGTTAGAAGAGTTGGCGAATGGAAAATAGCTCAAGTACATAATTAAAATCTTTCAGAATAAACCTACAAACATATTTCATAGTAACACTATTTAATATGTTTTTTATTTGCTTAGAAAACTAAAATAATTTCTTATGATACGCACTGAACCAATCTTGATAAATTTAATGTCAAGTATTTTAGAATTGCTTTAATTGCTGATTTTTTAGCGGCTTATTTATAACGGTTCGAATACGAGGCGACGGGCTAATAGGGGAGATTTCAGGATCCTCGGATTAGGCCTTTAACTAGCGCAGTTAGCTATTAAATACAACCCGTTGCTATGTTTATTAATTGTTACAGTATTTAAAATTACTACAGTCAGCCCGCTGACTTATATTTATTGTTGTGCTTTCGTGCTTTATTCTTCTTTTTCACCTAAGAACTCAATTATTTTTTTGGAAACTTCTTTATTATTTGCCATAATTAAATCATGACCATAATCTTCATACAACAACAAATGCGAATTGGGAATACCCTCGGAAGTCGCTTTTATATCTTCTAAAGAGTAAGCAATATCTTTCTCACCAGCAATTATTAAGGTGGGGGCTTTAATTTCGTTCAGTCGGTTATAAAAATTCATTTCTCTGTCAGCTCTTATTTCAACCTGAAAGTCATTTGGATATTCCACGTTTTTCAGCATACCTGGACCAAATATATGCATGAGTGATTTGTAAAAGCCTAGTTTTATTCCTTTGTCATAAATCAATTCCATAATTGTAGCCATGGTCTTTCCATATTTTTCCTGTTCAAAATATTCGGCTGCTTTGCGTTCAATTTTTTCTCCTTCTTCACTTATCCGAAATGCTGCTGAAATGATAACCACTTTGTTAATATATTCAGGGTACCCAGCAGCCAGGTGCATGGATATTTGTCCTCCGGTTGATATGCCCATTAAATCCACAGGCTTCTTAAATTCATCTTTTAAAAGTAGAGCATAATTTTCTGCCATTCTTTCAAATAAATAGTTATCAGGCAAGTTTGGTTTTCTACCAACGAGGTACACTGTGTAATCATCTATAAAAGGTTTGCTGTGTTTTACAAACTGCTTTAGTAAAAATCCTTCTGGTGGTTTATGTTCGAATGATAAAGCTTCAATATTTAATAGTATTTTGTTACCATTTCCCATCTTTGCATAAGGTTGTCCATTACTAAAGTATCCTGTTTCAACCTCAAATCCTTTTACTATCTGTTTCTTGACCTCTGTTTTTTGCTGTGCAATTACTGATGCTACGGTGAATAAAAAGGTACTACTCAAAAGCAATTGTATAAAAATGTATTTGTTAAAGATTCTCATAATAAAAGATTTTTTTGAGTCAATCAGTATTTAAAACTTGTTTATACATTATATTATGTTTCCTATATCGTACCGCATGAAGCACAACGGTATGGGTATGGTTTCGTTGGCGATTTCATGGCTCTTACTTATCAAGTTACAAGATAAGAAAATTTGAAAAACAAACGCTTGCAACCACTTTTCCGCCAATGAGCTCTACCTGCTGTTTTAGCGCAATACGTCATCGGGCAACACGTGGGGAACTAGCCTGTGGCAGACAGGTCTGGCTGGTGGTTGACCATAAGCCCCATTTCTCTGCTTCAACTCTTTATCTAATGACGCACATCAATAAATCTCCATTTAGGATTCATTGAATTAATCAACTACTCCTTCTTCTGCCGGTGCCTTTTTTTCAGCACTTCATTGCCCGGCAATCCCAGCGCAAATTTCAAATTCAGATCATCGGCCAGTTGATAAAAAAGTGCGCAGCTTGTGCTTCCGCTCAAGCTTCTCCAGCAAAAACAACAAAGCGTCAGAACTGATTTGCTCTGCCGAAAAATCTAGCAAAACCTCTGCCTTTCCTCTGTAAAATGTTGTATTTTTGTTGCTCATATCCGGGGTGATTTGTAAAGCACTTTTTTTGTTAACCATTTTATATACAACACTTTACATCCAAATATCTGTATCCTTGATGAATTATTCGGCTTAAGTAGTTGAGTCATCATTTCGATTTTCCACTACTATGTCCGTATAGGAGATTGCAGTGAAATGTTTTTCAACGCAAAAAGATGCCGCCCATTTTTTCCGCCTAATTCTCATCGATTAAAAAATCAGGTCTCTTCGATGAGGTGACCTATTCTGAAAACATAATTATGCGCAACATGCTGACTGCCGGGCTGCTAATCCACAGTAACCTTGCTACCCCACCAATCATTTTTTGGATCAAAATCAGGAGATAGAAATTCCATTCTTTGTTTTTCTAATCTCGGCCATCTGTTATTTACTACCTGGTCCAGATGCTTCTTTTCCAGCTCTGCCGTCCATTCAGGATCTTTTGTCGGATAGCGGGCTCCCATCTTGTCTAGCAAGGCGAACAGTTTATTGCTCATCTCACCCACCCTTTCTGTATTTTCATTTGCAATATCGTTTGTTTCTGATAGGTCGTCCTTCAAGTTGTAAAGTTCCTCCCTGTCATCTTCATAGTAATGGATCAGCTTCCAATCTCCCTGACGGATAATCGAAGAAGGCTCGCCTCCCTGATTTCCATAGTGGGGGTAGTGCCAAATAAGGGGTCTTTCAGCCAAAGTACTCCCTTTCAATATCGGCACCAAACTCTTCCCGTCAATATGCTGTTCGGGTTTTAATTCCAGACCTGCCAGTTCGAGGATTGTAGGATAAAAATCAGTGCCCGTCACGGGGGTGGAATTACGCTCTCCGCCTTTGGTAATCCCGGGAACGACCATGAAGTAAGGTTCTCTTATCCCACCTTCAAACTGGTATCCTTTGCCAGCCCTTAATGGGAGGTTAGAGGTAGCAAAAGCATCGCCGGCAGCCACGCCACCATTGTCGGATGTAAAGACAATGACGGTGCTCTCGCCAAGCCCAAGCTCTCGAACAGCATTGAGTACCTCGCCAACAGCATCGTCCATTTGTTCTACCAAGCCTGCATAGACGGGATTATCCTGGACCTGGCGAATGGGCAGAAAGTGACCCATCTCAAAGCCTTTCCCGACAATGCCAGCAGCTTCAGCTTTTTTTCTATACTTTGCCCATTTTTCCTGAGTTGTCTGGATAGGTCCGTGTACGGCATAAAAGGACAGAAAGGCAAAAAACGGCGCGCCTGTGATTTTTGGATTATTTTCTTCCATAAACTCCACAGTTTCAGCAGCCAGACGCATTGATAGGTTTTCACCATCTTTCTTATTTTCGAGATTGGGGTTGGTGTAAGGTGAAAAATAGCCGCCACTTGGGCTTCCCGCATCCCAGCCTCCTATATTGGTATCAAAGCCATGAGACTTTGGCCAGGATGTGCTGTCCCCAAGGTGCCACTTACCGGCAAAAAACGTTCTATACCCACCCTCTTTCAATGCCTCGGGGAGTGTAACTGCATCGCTTGGTAATTTGTGTACGTATTCGGGAGGCAGCAATTGGTTAAATCGCCCTACCTTCCTCCAGTCCTCTCCTGTTTTTGCACCTATCCAATCTGTTATTCCGTGGCGGGCAGGAAATGTGCCCAGCATGATACTTGCCCTTGAAGGGCTGCAGACCTGACAAGTTGCATAACCATCGGTGAAGATCATACCCTCGCTGGCTATTCGGTCTATATTGGGTGTTTCGTAATATGTACTGCCCATTATTCCAGAATCATGATAGCCATAATCATCGGCAAGAATAAAAAGAAAGTTGGGCTTAGAGAGCGACGTAGCTGTATCTTCTGTCTTTTTTGTACAACCTGGTAGAATAATTGCGGCAATAAAAATGAAAAAATGAATCTTGATAGTCATGAGTCCTTTTTATTTGAGGTATCTGAATAGTAAATATATCTGAAATAACAACTACCCGCAAATAGGGCCACAGTTGCTGCGGCAGCAGCATCCCCGCCCGCCAGTTCTTTTCGATCATCAATACAGCCTGCTGCACTTTGTGGAAGGATGACCCCCCTGGCGCACAAGCGAATATGCATGGCTTTAGCGCGCATCTTCCAGGACGGGATTCCTTCTCAGCCACTCCGCACGGTCCGCCGCCGCGAAGGAATGACGCATGTGGTTACTTTGTCATTCAAAACCTACGCTTTGGCGAGAAAGGGCTTTATGCCAATTTGCCCGTCATGGATATTTTTGCCCATAAAGTTACCTGTGATGGGATTGATGTTTGTTCCCGAGGGAGAAGTGAGCTCAGGTGAAAATCACTTGAGCTAGTTGAGGAAACTGAAAAACACTTGCGCTAGCTGGGACAAAAATACTTGTATTGGTGGGGCTTAAATGGCTTCATGTATTTTTCATTATATTCTAATAAAAACCTTCTTTTTATACATCCAATAACAAACATACCATAATAAGAAAAGTACAATAATACTTAGGATGATATGTGCTCCCAATTCCCCGGTCCAGGCAAATGCGGCATTGGAAAATGGAAGCACAATTTTTCTGATAAGATCTGCTCCGCCTACATGGGCAAACAGGTATATGAACAGTGGGTTCATTCCTACGATGGCAAAAAACAATACGCCCTTTTGATACTTCTTCACATCGATTATCCAGTAGCACAAGGCCAATGCCAGCAAGGACCAGCCACCGCTTGCCACCACAAATGTGCTCGTCGCAATTTTTTTTATTATCGGAGTAAATGGACTCAAAGCATAACCAATCACCAAGCCTGCAACTCCAGAAATTACCAGTAGTTGTAACTTCTTATTGGCTGGTTTGTCGCTCATCAAAAGTTGCCCTGCCGTGACCCCCCAAATCGTATGTGCGGCGGTTGGGATAGCATTAAACATTGCCCAACCTCCTCCGCTTTCTTCTCCCGAAATAAGTATGTTAAACCAAGCACTAAAGTTTTCTCCATTAACAAAAGCCTTATCAAATCCTTCGAGTGGGAAAAATCGATATAAGCCTTCAGTGAGCAAAAGTAGCAGAACTGAAAAGCCAATTTGAATAGCAGCGGGTTTGCGAATTACAACAAATGCCAGTAAGTAAGCCACACCTAACTGAGCAAGGACATTCTGGAACCTAAAAACAATCTTGCCCGGATCAATGCAATATAAAGCCCAGCCCAAAAACAGCATCAGAAATGCTCTTTTGAAGACATGTTTGGTAACGTTCCCCATCGAATCTCCTTTTGCCATTCTCCTGGAAAACGACAAAGGCATAGCCACGCCGACAATAAACATGAAGAACGGTTGAATCAGATCCCAAAAACGCATGCCTTCCCATTTTACATGATGAAATTGCGTGCCAAGCCAATGTATCATCGAGCCTTCCAGCTCCGGAGATACCATATAAGTGAAAAGATGCGAAAACTCCGCAATGAGTAAAAACATGGTTAATCCCCGATAAAAATCGAGAGAGAGAAGACGTCCCTGGGTTTGTTCTTGTATCTGGGTCATTCTATTGGGGTCAATTAATTTAATAACAATTTAAAACACATTTTGCTCGAACAAAAAATTCAATTCTTACAGAAAGGCAATGCCAACATTTCATTCAATAATTGGTGCAAGTATCGCAAACTTATTTGACTATACTTTACATCCAGTAAACCTCTTTGCTTTACAATACAATATCAAGTGGCTTGGTATTCTTCCAATCACCTCTGGTGAAATCAGGGAATTTCTGCGGTGCGCCATCTTGTGCGACAGAGGTTTCACTTAAGGGGCCGACGACACTCCAGAAACAACCCTCATATAGATTTTGATCCAATGGCAATCCTTTTCGCAAGCACTCAATAATCCGGTATCTCATAATGAAATCCATGCCTCCATGTCCTCCCATTTTTTTGGCAAGCTCTCCGAGCCGCTTATAGAGGGGGTGCTCGTATTGCTCAAATAATGCTTCTAATTGCTCTCCTTCGGCCCATTCATGATGACTTTTGGTGCCACCCTCAACTCCTCCTTCCAAAGCAACGCGCGTTGGGAAGCCCGCTAAAGTACCTAAGGTTCCCTGGATCAAATTATGTCTGGAGTAAGGACGAGGACTGGTTTCATCCCATTGAACTAGTACGGTGCGACCCAGGGCAGTTTTTATG
>DNTK01000095.1 GCA_003508755.1 Bacteroidales bacterium
CCCATTACCCATATCGGCATATACCGAAACCCAGCAATTACCAGGACGACGTGGATTTACAATGTAGGAGTTACGAACCCGCTTTTTTCGTGCGTTGGTCACCTCAATGGTTACATTTTCGGGTGGAACACCAGCTACTGAAACGTCAATGGGATTGTCAACACCAATGTAAAAAACGTTCATTTTAGTTGCTGCTACTGTAACAGCTCCTTCAGCAACCAAATAGCTGTTTCTAAAAGCCCTGGTTATTTTACCACCTGGACTTTCCAGTTCAATAATTCCTCCCCAGTATCTTTCACCTATGCTATTACCAGGCATTGTATAAATTCCTTTACCTGATTTTGGAACCTCTAACTCTTTATATTCTACACCTTCTTTTAGAGAATATCTATATGTTCCATCATCTAATTGAATGGAATCATATGGGTATCGTCCTTCAGTTACATAAATTTTCGGAGAGGCTGTTGTATCACTTGCAGCTAAAAATATCTCTGCTGCATACTCGTTTCCTTTAATCAGATAGTTCGTGTTAGGAATTACCGTTGCGTTCAGGTTATTAAATTTGAATGATCCTTTATCAATATTCGCATATAAATAGCGCAAAGCTTCGGATTCGGCGTTTCTGACATTAATCTGCAACCCTGTCATTATCGACATAACTCCTGCCATTGGAACATGCTCAAAATTTGCACGGGTCCAAGGAATCTCTTCACCACTTTTATGGTCTTTGCCATTTTCGGTAGATAGACTGGCACTAACCGATTCCCGTGTTTTATCGCTTACGTCCTCGAGAAAAATATTGTTAAGAATATCGTTTTTAAGGTCTTCTATCATTTTTTTAACCTTACTACCAGCTTTATCGTCGTTATCACCTATCATTACTAGCGCAGGTGCTTCAGTATTATCTTTTGCTTTAATTAATTCATTATGTATGTGATGCGGATCTTTGTATATTTCTGGATCTTCTTTTGCAATCTTTAGAATATCTATTTTTTTATTCTGAATAAACTCAACAATAGAATCAGCTTGTTCCTGAACGCTTCTAGCTTTCTCAAACCATGGACCCACTTTTCCTGGGTTAACAG
This sequence comes from Bacteroidales bacterium, assembly GCA_003508755.1. Classification (GTDB taxonomy): domain Bacteria; phylum Bacteroidota; class Bacteroidia; order Bacteroidales; family UBA10428; genus UBA10428. The sequence goes on from DNTK01000095.1 coordinate 1,086, forward strand.
AGTTTTCGAGTTCGAAATTACTCAATACTTGCTCGTTGGTTTGCTCAAGCGTAACTTTGGTGCTGTTTAGCCCACTGTCCAGGACAGCAAACGCATTGAGTACTTCGTTTGATACATTTAGTGCCAGCATAGCCATGAGCACTAAGTACATCATACCAATCATTTTTTGCCTGGGTGTTTCTTTTCCGTGGCCCATCTAATTCAAATAAATTTGTGGTTGTTATTTCTTAGCTTTAGCACCAATGGCATTCAGCATATGGCCATAATGGCTGTTTAAAGACGAAATACTATCTTTAAGTTTGGTTACTTCTTCAGCATATTTGCTTGTTTCTTCCACCGAAGTTTTAAGGTTCGAAATCATATCATGCAGACCTCCATACAATGCTTTTGATCCTTGCATTTGTTCGGCTGTTTCTTTTATCTGCGACTGATAAACATCGTTCAAGGCTGAAAGATTTTTACTGAGCTGTGAAAGCTGGCTTTCATACTCCTGACTGCCTGTAGCAATCGATGACTGACCTTGCTTAATTGTATCGGCAATTTGCTTATAGGTATCGGCAATTTCACCACCCGATTTACGAATATTATCGGCTGTTTCGAAATAAGCGCCTGATAAAGTTGTCACGGATTCTTTAATGGACTCGGTACTTGAATTATAGGTTTCGTGAAGCGATCCAACCGAAGAAGCAGCAGTTTGAAGGTTGGCAACAAAACTTTCAGTGGCGGCTGTGGCACCTGAAATTTTTGCAAGTCCGGCGGCACTTTCACTAAGCTGGGTAAAACCTTCGCCAATTTTTTTCATTACCTCGTCATCGACACCCGCTTGTCCTAAAACATCTTCAATATTTTCGATGGGACGGTGACCAGGCTCATATACATTTTCCTTGAAGTTTTCAACTTCATCGGGATCTGACATTCCTGCTAATTCTGGATATACTAAAGTCCAGTCAAGCTCTTCATGTAGTGGTTCAAAAGCTGAGAAAAAGAAAATAATTGCCTCTGTTACCAATCCTAAGGTAATAATAAACGAACCTCCGGGCCAGTGATTAATTTTAAATAAAGCACCTATAATTACTACTGAGGCACCCATACCATACAACTTGGCCATAAAGTTCTTCCATCCCGAACTTTGAACTAGATCTGATACATTCATCATATCAAAAAACTTTTAGAAATCTATTTTTTCTAATTACTACCTAAGTACGAACGAACACAACGGAAACCTATATACGATTTTGCGCTGTCTTGATATTCGTAAGTACGAACTCCATTTTGCATATAATAGGCGATGTCTTTCCATGAACCACCGCGGATAACTTTTCTTTTCAGTACTGGTGGATCATCCGGACGTGCATTGTATTTATAATCAGGATTTAAATCGTGACTAAATACATACGCAGATTCGTCAAAAGCATTTGAAGTCCATTCGGCAACATTCCCTGCCATATCATATAATCCATACTCATTGGGCTGGTATGTGCCAACCGGAAGAGATGTTGAACCACCGTCGTCGATATAATTACCACGCAGCGGTTTGAAGTTTGCAAGGAAACATCCTTGTTTATTACGAGTATAATAACCACCCCATGGATACATTGAATGATCCAGCCCTCCACGTGCTGCAAATTCCCATTCTGATTCTATTGGCAGGCGATAGTCGTGTACACCGGGTTGTCCGCTGGCACGTAAGGCTGCATTCAGATATCTTGTACGCCAAATTGAAAATGCATTTGCTTGTTTCCAGGTTACTCCAACGACTGGATAGTTGTCGTATGCCGGGTGCCAGAAATACATAGTAGTTAGTGGTTCGTTAAATGAATAGGTGAAATCTGCAATCCAAACCAGTGTGTCAGGATAAACATTCACCATATCACGGATGATGAAGCTTGAACGGTCTTCAATTTCGTTTCTTTCACCATCATTATTAGTTACATAGCCTTCGTATTCTTTGGTTTCGTAGTTATAACGGTTCGACAGCGATGCTGCTTGTTTTAAATCAATCCAGAAAAATTCATAATTGAGTTTTCTGGTATCCACTTCTTTCATCCCAAAGAAGCGCTCCTCATTTGGGTAATACATTTCGCTAAGAATCTCGTTGATTTCTTCATCGCGGAAGTCTATCCGAATTTCCCAGTTAATGGTTGGAGGATCAATTGGATTACCGAATGCATCCTCGGTAAAAACAAAATCATCAATTTGTTCTCCGAGCATACGTCTCATAATTGAGTCTTTTACCCAATATACAAATTGTCTGTACTCATTGTTTGTAATTTCGGTTTCGTCCATCCAAAATGGATCTACGGTTACTGTTCTGGTATAATCATTTTGTGCCCAGGGAACACTTTGGTCATTTATACCCATCGTAAAACTTCCTTGTGGAACGAATACCATTCCGAATGGATCTGGTTCGAAGTAACGTGCTCTACCCGGAACACCTGTAAGTTCTCCACTTTTGTAGTTACTACAACTACTGATAATTAAGACAGCTAGTACGAAACCAAAAGAAATCAGCTTTTTCATAATCAAAGGAATTTATCTGAAATATATTTCTTTCTTTTTATTTAACAACTATAAATTTAGCAAAAAATTATAAATACCTAATACTTCTGTACCGTTGAGGACTTTTTTCTACACCTATCTTGAAGCAATAGTTTAGCAGCACTTCATGACCGCCTGAAGATTGTGAGGATATTGCCGATGTATTATAATCGTATGCATACCCAACTTTTAGTCCATCTAAAATCATTAAACCAACCATTCCAACTACTGCACTTCCGGCTCTATAAGAAACGCCTCCCCATAATCTTTTATTGTACAGGAGTGTTCCATTGATATCGAAAGTAGTCGAAACTCCATCGGAATAAAATTGCACTGAAGGTGTTATTTCATAAGCAGGATTAGACAGCTGTATTTTGTATCCGGCTGTAACAAAATAATGAGGCACAATGCTTTCCGTGGCAGTTGATTCTTCGTATTCTATTTCGGTTGTATAAATATTTAACGCGGATGCTCCCAGATAAATATCTTCGGAGCGATAAAAAAGCCCAAAACCTGCACCAAAGGCATTCAGGTTTTCTTGCTTTGTATTTGGGAAGTTTTGATCGGAAGGATCACCCAGTTCTCCTGGATCCAACTTTGTACCATCCAGGGATTTTTGACGAATGTTGGCATTGAAACCTATCCCCAAATGACCATCTGCAACACTTAAGCGAAAAGCATATCCCAATTTCACATCAATATCGCTATAATATCCAATCTCATCACTATATACCGATAATCCTACGCCATGTTTGGCACCAAATAAATTAAACGGTGCCGAGATATTGGCGAACAGACTGGTTGGGGCTCCTTCGAAGCCCACCATTGATTGTTTTCCTATGAGTGATGCACAAACCATGTCTTTACTTCCATAGCTGCCCGGATTTGTTCTTGTATAATCGTACATAAAATAGCTTGCATTGGGCAACTGCTGCGCATGAGCGCAAATAATGCTCGTTAAAAACATTGTAAGTAAGAGAAGCTTTAGCTTTTTCATCTTGATATTTTATAAAACCGCTGTAGATTGAGGTTTTATTATATTAAAGTAAAATAAGCAAAAATATTGTTCTCAAACAACACAAGTAATCAACATAGACATTATTACTAGGATTTATACTTTAAAACAAAGCTCAGGGTTTCCTTTTTCCCTAAAAAATTCAATACTTCCTATAAATATTTTATTATAACACCCCTAATAAGGAAGATAACCATGAATAAACTCAGGGATATTTCGTATTCCTTGATAAGGCAGAGAGGTTTTTTGGGAGGATTAACTTAGCTTTTGAAAGTTTTTCCACCATATTTCAGGAACTTCATGACTGCAGGCGGTGGTATAATCATCTTGCGCACATGGCACGACCACCGCATTCTTTCCCTGGGCATTTGGTATCTCAAGCCACCAGCGCTCGGTATTCATACTTTTGTAAAATGTCATATCGAAATCTAAGTCGTTATGAC
>DNTK01000097.1 GCA_003508755.1 Bacteroidales bacterium
AGCTTAGGGCGCTCAAAGAAATATTCGGCAATTACCGAAAAGAATTCTCGTTTATCCACCCCGCCATAGGGATTAATATCGGAATCAAGCGCATAGATTTTTTCCATTTTTTGCCTAACCAGCTCCATCCATGGCAAGGCAAATTCTCTGTTCATTAATATCCTGGGAATGCCGTCAATTTCTCCATCGGCCTTATCAATGAGGTGTACAAATTCATGTATCCCTACATTTTTCTTGTCTTCATGATTGGTAAAGCCCAAATGAAGAGCTGGTTTTGAAAGAATCATTTTGCCCTCCATGTAACCGGTACCAACCATTCCCTGGATAAGGCTATCGGATTCACCGGCAATAAACTTTTCATTGAAAGAGGCAGGGTATAACAGAACTTCCCGTAAATCCGGGTATTCCCAGTTCGGAAATGCAAAAACCGGAATAATGGCACTTGCAGCTACCAGTAATTTGTCTTTATCTTCCACATTGGTATCAATACCGGTAATTTGTATTGTTGAAATAAAATGCTGCAACCGTTTTTCAAACTGGAATTTTTCTGCCTCAGTTAATTCCCTGTAAAACTCAATTTTTGTTTGTAGAAATGTTTTCCACTCAGCAGGAAAGGGTCCAAGATTTTTAGGTTTATTGTTGTGTCTGTTTCTCTTAAAAAATATCAGGAATATAAATACAATTACAACAATAACAATAATTTCCATGTAAATGCTTTAACTAGGTTTTAACACTTAAAAGTAAACTTTTTAGCTAATTTTACGCTATTCTACTAGGATGAAAAGGTCTTTTGTCATATTGCTAATGATATTGTATACGGCATTTACAAATGTTGATGCGATTAATTTACATTTCTGTCACGGAAATCTTGTAGATGTGGCTTTTAATGTACCTGCTGATCCTTGTTGTGACGCAAGGGATCATTCCGCACCATGTTGTACCGAGAAATCGATAGATGTATCCGATGATGACGACCAAATCCTTCAAACGGTAAAGCTGCTTGAGCCTGTAAAAAGTGTTGATTTATTGTTCTGGACATGCATGCATAAAGATAAAAATCTGACAGCAGGTATAGATAATACTTTTTTTACTGATACTTCTCCTCCCGGTGAACAAGCTATACCCATCTATGTATTAAACACCTCCTATCTGTTTTATGGTTAGTTAACAGGGTTTTCCTGAGGTAATTAACTAGTAACCATAAAACAAATCAAAATGAAAACAATTCATATTCTAACTCTAATAGCTATAATGCTGTTGGCAACAACCAGTTTATTAATGGCACAAAATAAAAAGATTCAGGAAGCAGAATTCCGAGTGGATGGTGTTTGTGACATGTGCAAAACGCGTATTGAAAATGCAGCCTACATTAAAGGGGTTAAATTAGTTGAATGGAATAAAGAATCTCAAAAACTTAAGGTAGTATACAATACCGAGAAGACAAGTTTGGAGACTATTCAGCAAAATGTCGCTATCGCAGGTCATTCAACAGAAGCTTTTCCTGCTGATTCACTTGCTTATAAAAACCTCCCATCATGCTGCGCTTACAACGATGGGATAGAAGTACATTAATAGCATGAGGGTATTAATAATTCAAATTGTCTTCCTGCTCTTTCCATTATTTGTCGCAGCGCAGCCGGCACCAAAGAATATTGGCGGAAGAGTATTGGAAGGTTCAGATCATGCACATGCACACCCCTTGGTAGGCGCCAATATTTACTGGGCAGGAACTACCTTAGGTACAGTATCAGATACAAGTGGTTATTTTACCATCGATCTATCAGCAGAGAGCAATTTACTGGTCATTAGTTTTGCCGGATTCAATGCTGATACAGTTGAAGTCATAAACAATGATTTTATAGAAGTAACACTTTTTCAAAACCTGGAAATTGAGCAGGTAGAAATTGTAAAACGGTGGAAGACCACTACAATAACTTTGTTGGATCCAATGAAAGCCGAAATTTTAGGTGAAAAGGAGCTAATGAAAGCCGCATGCTGTAACCTATCTGAGAGTTTTGAGACCAATGCTTCGGTGGATGTTTCGTTCACCGATGCCATTACAGGTACCAAGCAAATACAGATGCTTGGACTGGCAGGGCCATACTCACAAATTACACGGGAGAACATGCCCGATATAAGAGGATTATCGGCCATTTATGGTATGGAATATATACCCGGCACCTGGATTGAAAGCATTCAGTTAAACAAAGGAACCGGCTCGGTAGTAAACGGATTTGAAAGCATAGCCGGACAAATAAATGTGGAATTACGAAAGCCTGAAACAGCAGACAGGGTTTTTCTGAATGTGTATGGAAATGAAGATAGTCGCATCGAAGCCAATTTAAACCTGGCAAAAAAGGTAAGCGAGAATCTATCAACAGGAATCTTAATTCATGCCAGAACTCAACGCACGGAAATGGATCGCAATAACGATGGATTCATGGACAAACCCGTTGGTGATCAGTACATCCTGCTTAATCGCTGGAAACTGTCCGATTACCATGGATGGGAATCACAAATAGGACTAAAGGCTACCTTTAATTCCGTCAAAGGCGGTCAAATGGGCTTTTCCGAAACCAGGAACAAGGATCTTTGGGGAATGGAAATGGAAACGCGCCGATTAGAAAGTTGGTTAAAAATCGGAAAGGTTTTTGAAAACAATCCAACTCAGAGCATTGGTATGCAGTTTTCAGGTGTAAACCACGATCAGCAATCTGTTTTTGGACTAAGAGACTATACCGGATTGCAGAATTCCGGCTATGCCAATATTATCTTTCAATCGCAGCCTAGTGTTTATCATACTTACAAAGTAGGCGCAAGCTTCCAATACGACTATTTCCGGGAACACCTAGATAGCTTGCGCTTCAACCGCGAAGAATTTGTTCCGGGAGCATTTATTGAGTATGCATTTTCCCCGAATGATAACGTTGATATCGTAGCAGGCTTACGTGGCGATTACCATAACAATTATGGTTTTTTTGCTACACCTCGCCTGCATGTAAGATATACTCCTGCAGAGCGATCAGTTTTCAGACTTTCAGTTGGTCGAGGGCAGCGTACAGCCTCTATTTTGGCCGAGAACAACACAGTAATGGCTTCATCAAGAAACATCATTATTTTGCAGCAAAATAATGGAAATCCTTATGGATTAAATGAAGAAATTGCCTGGAATTTTGGTGCTAATTTTACACAAAAGTTTACAATGGATTATCGCGAGGGAGTTATAACGGCGGATTTATATCATACCCGTTTTGTAAATCAGGTGGTGGTTGATCGTGATGAAAACCCTCAGCAGGTTTTGTTTTATAATCTCGATGGAGAATCGTTTTCAACGAGCTTTCAGGTACAGTTTGATTACGAAGTACTGCGACGACTGGATGCCCGACTGGCCTATCGGTGGTACCATGTGCAGACCAATTACATTTTTGGCATACTGGATAAACCGATGGTTTCACCGCACAGGGCATTTATGAATCTTGCCTACAGTACTCGTAATCATTGGATGTTTGATTATACGGTGCAGTGGCAGAGTGCCAAGCGAATACCCTCAACTGCTTCAAATCCTGAAACTTATAGAATTAATGAAACATCGCCCGATTTCTTTTTGATGAATGCGCAGATAACAAAACAATGGCGCGAAAAATTTGATGTGTATGTAGGTGTGGAGAATATTCTTGATTTCAGACAGGAAAATCCAATTATTGCAGCGGATGATCCATTCGGGCCCTATTTTGATGCTTCACTTACCTGGGGGCCCATCTTTGGAAGAATGGTATATGCAGGAATTCGGTTGAGAATAAAATAAAACGCAATTTCATATCCTAAATGACCATTTAATGCCATTTATTAATAGAAAAATTATGCAGATGCCAATGCTACAAAACTGACTTTAACTCCGGGAATTTTTAATAACTCGTTCATAAACGATTCGGAAGTTGCACCGGTGGTTATCACATCATCCACCACCAAAATATGTTTTCCAATAAATTTTTCGGGACGTGTAATATTAAAAACGCCAGCCACATTTAACCATCGGTCAAAGCGTTTTTTACTGGTTTGTGTCTTGGTGGCAACCATACGTTCAGCCGCATTTGCTACCACTGGTATATTGAGGCTTTTTCCCAAGCCCTCTGCGACCCTCTCACTTTGATTAAACCCGCGTTTCTGTTCACGTGATTTATGAAGGGGAACCGGGACAATAATATCTGCTTCTGCAAGTATTGATTGTTTAATTTTACTCCCATATATACGGCCTAATAAAACACCTAGTTCGCTTTTTCCCCTATATTTTAGGTGATGCAAAATTTCCTGGAAGTGGCTGTTTTTTTCGAAAAACACTAAGGCTGCTGCTGATTCGATAACAACTCTCCCCCAAAATATCTTTTCGATTGGATTCTCCGTGTGATTCCAGAAATTCGTATAAGGCAAACCCGAAAGGCAGGCAGTACAAACATATTGCTCATTTCCGGCCAGGGCAGTCTGACAAGCCACACAAATGTTTGGAAAGAATAAGTCCAATAGATTATTGAAGTATTTATTTATCTTTCCAAACATTCCTGTGAGGTATAAATGTGTTTATACAATTTTTATTTCGTGGGTTAAATCCATGGCTTTTCTATACATAGCACTTACTCCACAATACCGTTCCTGCGAGAGATTAATGGCTTTTTCAAGTTTGTCCATGGGCAAATCCTTTCCACTAAATTTATAAATAATATGCATTTTAGAGTATACCTTTGGATGCTCCTCCGTCATTTCTGCTTCAATATCAATATCGAAGAGTTCCACTTCAACACGCATTTTTGCCAGTATCGACACCACATCCATGCCTGTGCATCCAGCCAATGCAAAAAGCATCAAAGGTTTTGGGCGGGGTCCTTTTCCCTCGCCTCCAAATTCTTTCTTGGCATCTGCTTGCAGGCTATGCCCGTC
>DNTK01000186.1 GCA_003508755.1 Bacteroidales bacterium
AAATTGAAGGCACAAAGGACAAAAATTGTCAGTTATACAAATTTATAGTAAGGGCAAGTAGCCCACAGATCGGCCATGTAAACAGAGCCTTTTTACATTTTATTGTATACGAAAATTACCAGTTGGGATTTTCCTGGTTATCGTATTTATGCAAATCTTTCTCGTCGTAATCCATGGTGATTTTTGTACCATAGGCTTTATTATCAAGGGCTTTCGATTCTGTAATAATACTCTTATCTCCTCCCCTTTCGATAAATCCCAGAGCAGCTTTTATCTTTGGTGCCATACTTCCTTCTCCAAAAATACCCTCGTCCATTAGCTTTTTCGTATCCGCAACATTCAGGAATTCAATAATTTCCTGATCAGGCTCACCATAATTTCTGTAAACAAAAGGTACATCGGTAGGAATAAAAAATTCATTTGCCCCAATTTGCGTGGCAAGCATGGAAGAGGCCAAGTCTTTATCGATTACCGCCTCTGAAGGGCGAATATTGCCTTTTTCGTCGGTATAAACTGGTACTCCACCACCCCCAACAGCAATAATAATTGTCCCTGCTTTGGCATTTTGTGCAATAACTTCCCAATTCATTATATGTTTAGGCATGGGAGAAGGAACCACACGGCGATAACCACCGGGTTTTTTCTTTTCTTCTTTGTAGATCCAATTTTTAGCTGCAGCCATTTTATCAGCTTCTTCTTTTGTAATGGTCTTACCTATACGTTTCGATGGATTTTTAAAGGCTGTATCGTTTGGATCCACTTCAACCATGGTCATTAAGGAAAGTATATTTCGCTGAATGCCATGCTCCTTTAATACATTCTTCAGGGCTCTTTCTATCATATACCCAATTCCTCCCTGCGAATCGGCCACACAGATATCCAAGGGCATTTGTGGTATGTTGTATAGGTTTTCACCAGCATCATTACGCATAACAATATTCCCTACTTGCGGACCATTGCCGTGGGTTATCACAATATTGTATCCCTCTTTAAGCAGAAAAACAATGTTCTCAAGTGTTTCGGTTGTGTTTTGCTCCTGCTGCTCAACGGTACCTTCCTGGTTATCTCTTAGAAGAGCATTGCCTCCCAGGGCTATTACTGCTAATTTGCTCATGGCTGTAACAATTTATTAAATAGATATGCTAATTAGTATTTTTTTCAGACCAACAAAATGATTGTTGTCTTACTTTGGCATATACCCTAAAGATCTGGTAATTCCTTAATAGGTGCATTAATTTTCCTTACAGAAAACAAAAAAAGGCCTGGAAATTCCAGACCCTTCATTTTTATTGACCCTAATATATATTCCTGCCGTGGAATAAAAAGCCCTTACCAAACAGGATGGTAGTTTTGTTTAAAATTATTATCCCAATGTTCCTGTCCATTTACACGATAACGAATGGCCGCTTCTACTTGTGAAGTGCCATAAATAAAGCCATGTATTAATTCTGATCCCTTCCAAATATCAACATTTGATTGGCCTGGATTTTCAGCAGAATAATAACCAGGTAATTCATGAACAGTTTGCCATCCATCCAGACTATAAACAAGTGTAACTTCTTTTTGGTAAGCTATATCCTGAACATATGCCCAGAAAAAGATATGAAAACCATCGAACCCTTTTCGAAGCTCTACTTTACCATCTACCTTGGTTTCGTCGCCTAAAATGAAATCGTATGCATATTCTGTTCCAATTACCCCTCGCATGGAATAATTTTGGTTATTGTTGTTATCCCAGTATTCATTTCCTTCAACAAGGTATCGAATCGCAAATTCGATGGTAGGCATGTTGTAGCGCGATAAGGGTGCTGCCTCGGTTTCGAAGCTCCAGATTTCATAACCATCATCGAGTGTTGTAAAATAAGTTGCTTCAGTATCCCTCCAGGTTTGACCGTTATCCAAGGTAAAGCGAACGGCAACCTGTTTGCTGTACGCTACATTTTTAACTTTCACAAAACCCACAGCCTTGTAGCCGCTAAAAGGAGTATACACATACTGCAGATCTGCCTGATGAAGTATCACCATGGTTTCGGTGGATTTATAAACAGCGGATGATTCTGAGACATGCAGGTCTTCCATTTCTTGCTTTGTACAGGCCGTAAATACCAATGCAAGCAAAGCAATCAATAAATAGTTTTTTTTCATTTTTGTAGATTTTAGGTTGAAAACTGATGTATTTCTGTTATTATGTTGACTGAGTCGTATGCAAAGGTTTAACTCCATTTTTACACATTGGTGCTAAAAATGAAAACTGCACCTATTGCATAGGTACAATAAATGGAAGCCTGGAGACATCCGAAAATAAGACGTTTGTAAAACTTTGTATATCTGATTATTAGTCGTTATTCCTAATGTTTATTTTAAATAATTGAAGGAGCAAGAACCTTTACTCGAGCTATAAAAAATCGTAAATCAATAGTGGGAGCTTTTTTGTGCTCGAATTAATTCTTGAGATTTTTCATCAGCTGCACTGTATTTGTAATCTTTATTCAGGAAAAGCTAAAAAGTAAAATAATCCGATTGCGGGTCACAGATAGTAAAGTACTTTTTGGGAGTAAGGTCAGTGAGTGCCTTAAATTCTGCATTCAAATGAGACTGATCGAAATACCCTCCCAGGTAAGCAAGTTGGGTCATGGAAAGTTCCTCATTTAACTGTTTGGCAAAAAGTACATGTTGAAACCTTACCAGGCGAAGAAAATGCTTCGGCGTACTTCCAATGTATTTCTGAAAACTGCGCTCTAATTGTTTTCGGCTCCAACAAGCATATGAAGCTAAGTTCTCAATATCTGAATTTCCGTTTTGTTGATTTATTATTTCGATACAATTCGTCATTCGTTTGTAATCCGGATGATTGTAGTTTCGGACTAAAAGATGATACAAGAAGTTATTCATAACAGAACAGCGTGTGTTGAAATCCGAAGCCATATATAATTTTTGTTCTAATGCTTCTATTTCGTTTTTGAATATCTCCCGCAGGGGAATGGTTGCATTAAAGATCTCCTGCAGAGGCAAATCGAAAAAGAACATAGCCCCTTCGGGTTGGAAGGTGACAGAAAACATAAATAGTTTCTCAGAAATACAAATGTTGTATGGACTTTTTTGTTGGCCATTAATGATGGAATTTTCAGCAATTATATGGTTAGTGTCTGAGCATGCCGGCTTGCAGCCCAGGTAGAAATTGAGCTCAATTAATCCGGTAGGAATAATTTTTATATCGTACGACGATTTTGGAGGCGTGCAACTCTCAATTCCCCAATATTGTTTTACAAAAGGTCTAAGGTCTATTGAAGGCCGGGCAATAAGCATATAAAAGCATTCT
>DNTK01000279.1 GCA_003508755.1 Bacteroidales bacterium
GGGTATTGCTTTCGGTAGTATTGAACGAAGAAAAACAAACATCCTTTTTATTGATTCTTGACGCTGCTACCTTGAAAGAAATTGGCAGAGCAGAAGTAACTCATCCTATTTTATTTGGTTATCATGGAAAATACTTTTCAGACTGATTTTTTTCTAAATTGATTTAAAAGTTTTAAACCTATTCGGGTGTTTAATGCACGTTTTTCCCTGGATACTTTCTTCTAAATAAAATGAATCATGATAGTTCATGTAAATAATACCTCAATCATTCTAGCAATGACAAGCTGAATAATAATTATATGAGGCTATGTTTAAGAAAAAAATAAATACCTATCTCCACAATCGACAGCCCATCAAAAAAGCACTACCAAAAACATCCTAAAAAATTAATCACCTGCAATGGCTCAGCTTCATCCCCGAGCTCAGGATGATATTGTTTTGCTGATAGCATAAATATTTAATATCTGACTGATAGTTAATGTTTTTATAATACGTCAAAGCATGCAAAAGTCAGGATGTTTGGTTCTATCTGTGGCCCTAAAAGTGAATTCCGCTTTAACAGGCATAAATAAAGAGTTCACTTTACCTGTTGTTTAAGGGGTCTTGCTCCAATACTTCGAGCCGCTCTTTTAATGATTCTATTTCTTCTTGTTGTTCTTGAATAGCCTTAACCAAGTAAGGAATCAGCCGTGTATAATCAACAGCTTTAAAGGTAACCGCATCAACAACTTCTGCACCTTCCTCCAACTCTTCCGGGCTGGGTGCCGGTTGTACAACTTCATGAACCAATTCGGGGAACTGCTTTTCAACATCTTGGGCAATTAATCCTGTCTGCCGACCTTCCGGCAATCTCATGTTGTTTTTTCCGTTAAGGTATTCAAAACTGGTTACCTGCAATTGCATCAATTGTGTAGTTGCCTTTTTGGAGACAGGCCTCAGATTGGTCTTTAGTTTCCGGTCTGAAGGCAAGTACGAACCTGTGGTGTAAACATTCCCATTAAAATAACCTGCATACTTTACACCCGAAGTAGTTCCTGAGACGCTTGCATAAATACCATAAGCCCCACCCGACCCATTATCATTGTCGACAAAAGTATATATTCCGTAAGCAGGTGAATCATCTGTAGCATCTCCATATGCCAGAGAGTAAATGCCATAAACATTATCATTATTATTGGTAATATTTACATATGCGCCATAACTAACTCCACTGTTTGAAGCAGTATTATCTGCATTGATATACAAACTGTACATGTTTGAACTGCTAGAAGTATTGTCGTGATTAATATAAATACTCCGCATTGATTTATCAGTGTTTTCAATATCTAGCAAATAATCAGGCGTGGCATCATTAATTGCTACCCGCCCATCCTTACGAATAGTAAATGCATTGTTCCGGTTTGTGTTTGAAGTTCCGTTTCCAACTTCAAAGAGCGGATCTGATGTAGCCCAACTTGCTGCAGTGCCTGAAGCACCAACATTATACCGACCAATAGAAAAACCTGAATAGGTTTTGGCACGAGTATAAAACCCTGTAGCAAAACTCATGTACCCAAGTGCTACACTGCCAAATCCGAAAGCCGAGGAGTATAATCCAATACTGTCTTCGTTCCATGAGCTGGCAGCAGAATACCCTGCCCGAAAAGCCCGGCTGGAGTAGTCCCAGATTAGCCTGGCACCATTCCCTGCCATGCTTGATCCAAATAAAACATCCCGGTTGGCATAAACCTGGAGTGCAGTAACAGGTGAAGTTGTTCCGATACCTATATTGCCACTTGTACGGTAAATATTTGTGCCACTTGTGGTCCATGGTGACAAAAAGGACGAGAGACTAACAGACCCACCATTGGTAAGTGTCAGAGTGGTTCCGGACAAACTAAGGCTCTGCTCGTCCTGATCCCCGTTGGCAATATCAGCAGGAATATTAGCAAGGGAATTCCAATCGTTTAATGAATTACCATTGAGGGTTGTACCATTGGCTAAATTTATGGCGCCATTTGTAATATATGATTCTACCGTAGCTTCGTTAAGGTTGGTATTATCCAGGTATGGAGCTAAATCAATATCGGTAGGAGTTGCATTATTCGTTATAGTAAGTATGTTGGAATTGAGTAGTAAATCCTGTATCTCATTAGTGGGATCATTATCTAAATTCTCTGGAATTAGGCCAACTAAATCAACTGAATTGCCATCGGAAATCGATAAACTGGTGCCACTGAGGCTTAAATCCTGGTCATCGGTATCAATTGCACTTAGCTCAACAGTACTGCCACCTGTGATGCTTAATTCAGAACCAGTTAATGAAATATCCTGGATCTCATTACTGGGATCGTTATCTAAATCTTCCGTTAAAAGTGTGGCTAAATCAACAGTATTCCCATCTGTAATGGACAGGTTAGTGCCGTCAAGGCTTAAATCCTGATCATCTGTATCAAGCGCACTAAGCTCAATTGAACTGCCACCGGTAATACTTAATTCTGAACCAATAAGTGAAATATCCTGAAGCTCATTTTCAGGATCAGCATCTGCATCATCGGGGGAAGCAGCTGCATACAGCGCATAGGGAACAGATAACAATTGCACCGTACCAACGGGCTGATAATTGCTCCCGCCATCTGCATCTATCTCTATCTGAAGAAACTTGCTGCCTGCACTCCAGTTTATCATTTCAAACGAACCTGACAATAGCTGCCCACCTCCAATTTTTAGAGAAAAAAGACCAAAATTATTTGTCGTTACTAAATGGCTTTCTTCGTAATCACTTATTCCATTTGCAGAGCCATGAAGTATGGATACCCTGACAGAAATGAGGTCTTCTGATAGGGGGTCACCGTTATTATCATAGGCCACAGCCTGGTAGTTGAACATATCTGGTACCTGTGCAAAACTGAAAGCACATAAGGCTATTAAAGCTATTGATATGTATAATTTTTTCATGATTTAGAGTTTTTCGATGGTAAAGGAAACTGCATCCTGACTTGACTTATTTAAAATTCTGAGCAGGTATATACCTGAATTAAGCTCAGAAAGATTTAGAACGGAATTTGTGTAGGGTGACTCAAGCAC
>DNTK01000083.1 GCA_003508755.1 Bacteroidales bacterium
TTGCAGAGTTGTCGAGCAGCGCTATCACCATTTTTTTATTTACTGCATCACCATCTGAAACATACCATTTGTCAATTCTGCCACTCTTTTTACATATTATTGATGCAGGTGGATTGATGGTAGTAAGCACAAGTGGCGTGGAGACAACAAGTGGGTATTTGAAGAAGTAACTGCCAGCGACAATCATCAAGAAGATAAAAAAAAATATTGTGATGCCCCAACGGACTATCCATCCGGGAACATGCCCCATGATTTCCTGTACTTCTTCACTGAATGCTTCGAGATGACGGTTGTGAATATCAGGCATTATTCAAAACACAATCCAATTATTCAATAATTACTTTTTTTCCTAATTCCAACTGATCTTTTACTAATTGATAGTAATCCCCCTGGATTGCCACCAGGTCTTTATGTGTTCCCTGCTCAATAACTTTCCCCTTCTCCAGAACGATGACCTGATCTGCATTTTTTACTGTACTCAATCGGTGGGCAACAACAAGGACCGTCCGGTTTTTAAAAAAAAACTTCAGATTATCCATGATTATTCGCTCATTTTTTGCATCCAACGCATTGGTTGCTTCATCAAAAAAAATATAATCCGGATCTTTATATACAGCGCGGGCAATTAGTATCCGCTGCTTTTGACCAGAACTCAGGCCATGACCATCATTGCCTATTTTTGTATTTATACCAAGTGGCAGTGAATCGATAAACTCCTTGATATTTGCGCTCTTTATGGCTTTATCCAATTTCGTGCTGTCGGGATGTTCATCCGTAACGGCAATGTTATTGGCAATAGTATCTGAGAAAATGTATCCTTCCTGCATGACCACCCCACATTTTTTCCGCCAAATACCGGGACTATATTTCTGGATTGGGATGCCATTGAGCTCTATTTTTCCATTTACAGGTTCATAGAAACCAAGAAGTAACTTAATCAATGTCGTTTTTCCACTACCACTCATTCCCACTATGGCTGTTACTTTATTAGAAGGAATTTTAAAGCTCACTTTATCAAGCACCTTCTCTGAATGGGGCCCTTCGTATTGAAACACTACATCTTTAATCAAAAGATTTTTACTTGCCGGGACTTCGCGGATTTTGTGATCATCATGCCTTTCTTCATCATCTTTGTCATGGATCTCTTCCAATCTTTCCAGACTGATCTTGGCATCTTGCGCTGCTTGCGTGAACCCGATAAATTGCTGGATAGGGGCATTGAGCTGGCCAATAATATATTGCATGGCCATCATCATACCAAGCGTCATATCGCCGGTGACTACTGCTTTTGCTGCCAAAAAAGAAATTGCAATATTCTTAGCCTGATCGATAAATGTAGAACCTATTTGCTGGTTTTGACTAAGCGTAAGACCTTTAACACTCACTTTGAACAACCGCGCTTGAATGCGTTCCCACTCCCAACGCTTTTGTCTTTCACAGTTGTTCAATTTGATTTCCTGCATTCCGTTCACAAGTTGAACCAGGTTACTTTGGTTAGCAGAAGCCTGCTGAAAGCGTTTGTAATCCAGTTCTCTTCTCCGCTTCAAAAACAGTAAAATCCACAGGACATAAATAGCGCTTCCTGTATAAAATATACCTAATATGCCCATATGGTATCCTGCCATAATAAACGTGTACATAACAAGGGTAAATATGGAAAAAACCATGTTAATGAGCGATCCTGTGAGAAAGGATTGGATGCGACCATGATCACCAATCCGCTGCATGATATCTCCAACCATTTTGATATCAAAAAAGGAAATTGGTAGTTTCATGAGTTTAGTGAGAAAACCAGCAATTAACGAGATACTTATTCTTGTTGTTACATGAAGCATCACCCAACTTCTGATCAACCCATTAGCGGCCTGTCCCAGGGTAAGCACCATTTGGGCCACAAGTACCATGACAATAAAAGCGAGGTCGCTATTACCTATACCATAATCGACAATTGCCTGGGTAAGAAAAGGAAAGACTAGACTTAGCAAAGTTCCTGTTAAAGTGGCAAGTGCCAATTGAGCAAGGAATTTTCTATAAGGGCGAAGATAACCCAGTAAATACATAAATTTTAGTTTCCCTTTTTGTTCTTGCTCCTCCTTATAGAAGTCTGGCTTGGTTTCAAATAAAAGCACCACCCCGTTTTCACCATCTTTTTCCTTGCTGCTCAACCAGCAGTTAAGGAATTCATCCTTTGTATAGGTAAGTAAACCCTGAGCTGGATCGGATATCAATACAATATCTTGTTTGTTCGTTTTATGCCAAAAAGTGAAAAAGGGCTTCTTCTTTCTGATCTTATAAACTACTACAAAATGTCTATGCTTCCAGTGAACAATGCAAGGAAGGGGTGCCTCATTGCGAAGCTGCTCCCAATTGAGTTTAGCACCCTGGGTGTGTAATCCTATGCTTTCGGCTGCTTCGCTAATACCCAATAAGGAGACACCTGATTTAGTGATGTAGCTACGATCACGTAAATAAGCAAGACTGTAACTTTTACCAAAAAATTTTGCAATGATTCGCAGGCAGGTAGGTCCACAGTCCATCGCATCGAGTTGTTTGTAATGTGGAAATTTCAAAAAATTAGTTTATTTGTTGGGGTTAACTTATTTTTTGCGTGTGAATTTCCGATCGAATAGAAAATAATAATGGTCGATTTTATTTATACTCTTTTCAAAAGTAAAACAAAAGTGAAGTAGCAATTAATTAAGTCGAAAAAGTTTAATCATTTCCATCGCTAACAGTATTAGCTAGATAGTTAGATATAATTATTTAACAGGTTTATAACTTGGTTGGTCTTTTAGTATTAATGCCCATTGTCCCCTTTTTCTAAATTCAGCAAATTGTTCATCGGAAGGATCAAACCGGTATAAAAAAACCGGACAATCGCTTCTATTTAAAAATGGGAGGGCACTTTTTGTACTTATTGCATACATGTTTACTACCAAGATCTTATGATGATAATTGTCCAGTTTATTTAAACGAACAGCCAGTCCTTCTTGAGTATTGAGCATAGCATGTGCAAGGCCAAACTGGGCTAAGAAAGCTTCGTCAGTAGTATCTAGCGCAATGAAGGTTTCGGCCATATGACGATCTCGTTCCCATAAACTGGAAGCAAAAGCATTATTATTAAGTATGTCATTAATCGTTTTTCTGTTTTCATCTTCTGGTAGGGATATCGCAGAAATTCTTGCTCTTAGAAATTGAATATAATCTTTAGTATCCCTTTCAACACCAATAGTATCAAGTCGAGTCTTAAGTGAATACAATAAATTTCTGATTTGTGGATTAGTTGGATAGTTTGATAAAAGCTCAT
>DNTK01000192.1 GCA_003508755.1 Bacteroidales bacterium
CATTTAAACCCGGATCGAATAGTACGAGAAAAAGCGATGTTAACCATGCTCCAATTCCGAAGAAGAAAACAATTAATCCAGGAATTACTAATTCAAGCAATAAGAAGAAAAGTCCGATTAAAAACCAGATCACAGCAGGTGTAAAAAACTCTTGCATATCCATGTTGGTTAGATTTAGATTTCACCTAAGACAAGATAGAAATAAAATGGTATATATCGAAATTGATTATTGCTTTTTTGATATTGCTGATTGAAGAGCAACACCTGATATTATTAGAAATAACCCAATAAAAGTGGTTAAATGCAATTTCTCCTTCAGAACAATATTGATGATAAACAATGATAAAATGGGAACGAGGTAAACCAGATTGCTGATAAAAGGTGTGTTTTTAGCTTTGCGCAATGCCCCTAACCACAAATAAAATGTTATGCTCATCTCAAACAAACCAATGTATATTGGATAAACGGATATGGATAAATTCAATGGGGTGTTAATCTTGTCGGTAAGAAGACCAAATACAATAATATAGATATTGCCAAAAAAGAAGCTCCAGAAAAGCTTGACTAACGGAGGGCGCGTATCTTTGATATTAATAATCCAAAAAGCGGCCCATATCACGGCACTTAATAAGCCTAAAAATATACCTGCTTTTGACACCAACAATGTTTCTTCGGAGAAATTACCCTGGGTTGATACCACCACCACACCTATAAAACTTAGAAGTAAAGCAGGAAATGTTTTTGATGTAAATTGTTCTCCTAAAAATACTACAGCAAAAATGGATAGAAATATGGGCCATGTAAAATTAATAGGCTGTGCGACCTGTGCCGGCAGTAAGTCATAAGCAGCAAATAATACAATGTAGTAGAGAAAAGGATTAAGAGCCCCCTGCCCCAGTGAAACCAAAACTGTTTTTGGATTATTGTAGATCTGAAAAAGCTCCCCTCTGTGTTTGAATGCTGCCAGAAAAAACAATACAACAAAGGAGGTTATTGAAGCATAAAAAACAAGTTCGTAAGGTGTAAAGCTTCTAAGTCCTAACTTAAAGGCAGTAGCTACTGTTACCCAAAAAAGTATCGCAATGGTTGCTAAAAAAATCGATTGTTGCTGACCTTTATTCATCAAGTTATTGTGTGATTTACAATTTTTTTATGAAAGATATTAATAATAGTATAACCTGCGTGCCTAATTTTCGTAACTAAAAGAGATTATTTTAATGGGTAATATTTTTTTGTTAAATTACCGTACAAAACATCTGTATATGAAAAGAATCGCTACTCTTCTGTCTTTCTTAGGCCTAATCTCTATTTTAACCCATGCACAAGAACAACTACCCACCGAACAGAAAGTTACGTTTGGACAAGACGGTAAAATGTATGTGAATAAAGAACTTGGAGTTTACCTGTGGCTATCTACCTCGCCCGATAAGGAAGCTCCTAAACACAGGCTTAAAAGTGATTCATCAAAGAAATATAGCAATCCGATGTATTTTGATACCGAGGGATATAATACCCTCCGGTCGCCTTCGGCTGTTGACCCTGGAACCAGAAAACCTGTTTACCCTTTGCGCGATATCATATTTGAAGTTTATGCTGATGGCGAAGCTCCAAAAACAACGTATAAATTTGTTCGAGGAAAATCAATCTATCGCTCCGGTAAACTATACTATGGGCATGATCCAGCATTTGTTATCAATGCAAACGATAGAGTGTCGGGATTAGAAAAAACATATTATTCGATAAACGGTAATTCTTATATCGAATTTAAAGATACCATAAAGCTAACCGCCGAAGGCGAAACTACTGTAAAGTACTACAGTACCGACCGGGTAGGTAACAGAGAAACTCCTTTAGAAAAGAAATTTACCATTGATAACAGTCCTCCAGAAACCGATTATGAGATTGATGGTTTAACCAATGAAAAATTTGTGTCTCCGGATGCGGTAATCAAGCTTAAAAGCGAGGATAATCTTGTTGGTGTAAAGACCATTTATTATCAGATAAACAATGGAACCAGAAGAGTATATTCCTCACCTGTTTCTGTTAAACTTCTTGGTAATGGCGGATCTATGGCCTTTTGGGCTATTGACTATCTAAATAATGCTGAAAAAGCCCAGGTTATTGGTGGCAAGGGCAATGAATTAAATATTGGCAGTTCAGGTTCAACTTTTGAGTTTTATGTTGACAACCAGGCTCCTACACTTGAATTGGATTTTGAAGGACAGTATTCAAAAGGCAACTATACTTATGTATCAGGAGATACAAAAATTAAAGTAAACGCAGAGGATGACAAATCAGGAGTAGATAAAATCTATTACAGCATCAACAGCAAGAACGTTACGAGTGAGTATGACAATGGCATCAGTTTTGATAGCGAAGGTGTTGCTTACATAAGAATTAATGCCACAGATTATGTAGGTAATAAATCTACTACTGTTACCAATGCATATTATGTCGATAGAAAAGCACCTGTAACTAAGATTTCTATTTGGAAACCCAAACACAGTGTGAAAGATACTTTGTTTGTTACCAGCAAAACAAAAATCAACCTTACTGCTACTGACAATGCTTCTGGTGTTAAGCGCATCGAATATGCTATAGATAAGCGTGTAAAGGGAGTTTTTGAGGAACCTTTTTCATTGGATGGAAAGGGCTTAACGAAAATCAATTACTGGTCGACCGATAATGTGGGCAACATGGAAGAAAAAAACATCCAGGAAGTATTTGTAGATGATATTGCTCCGATTATATACCATCATTTTAGCACCACGCCCATTGGATCAAAAACTGTCCGGGAGCTTGAATATACTATTTACCCCAGTAATGTTCAGCTCTATATTGCAGCCACTGACGAACATGCGGGAGGAGAGCGAATAGAGTATACTATCAATGGAGGTGCCGTACGTTCGGTAAATCCCATAAAGGGATTAACTGCAGGTAATTACAAAATTGATGTAACAGCCTATGATGTGTTGGGTAATGCCAGCACACAAACAATCACATTTGCAGTTGAGTAATAATACTATGAAGAGAATTTTATTTGTTTTGCTCCTGACCTCCAGTTTTTTTTTAAAATCTGAAGCGCAGGAAGAAAAATACATTGGTTTATTTGTCTATAATTTTACAAAGTATTTCGACTGGCCAGAATCGGCCAAACAGGGTGATTTTATAATTCAGGTTCTGGGACATAATTCGGTATATGATGAGCTGGCAAAAATTACAAGCGACAAACTTGTAGGCACCCAAAAAATTAGAGTCGAAAGCATTACCAGCCCGGAACAAATTAAAGAAGATGTTCACATTCTGTTCTTGGGGCATTGGCAGACCAGGCACCTCTCCAAGACAAAAACCATTATCGCAGATAAACCTGTATTACTGGTTACCGAATTTGAGGGGCTGCTTCAAAAGGGATCGGTTATTAACTTCGTAATTCGTGAGGGGTCTATTAAATTTGAACTTAGTAAGAGTAACGCCGAGGCACAGGGCCTGCAGACCGACATGCGCCTGGTTCAGTTAGCTTACAGTGTGGTTGAGTAAACAGGTTAGTGAATAAAGTCAAATCCTGTGTAAGGACGCAGAACCTCAGGAACCATTATCCCCTCGGCCGTTTGATTATTCTCAAGTAAAGCTGCCACAATCCGTGGTAATGCCAGTGAACTGCCGTTGAGTGTATGTGCCAGTTTGGTCTTTTTTGTTTCAGTATCTTTATACCGGAGCTTTAGTCGATTGGCCTGGTACGACTCGAAATTTGATACTGAGCTTACTTCCAGCCAACGTTTCTGAGCAGCTGAATATACCTCAAAATCGTAGGTTAACGCCGAGGTAAAACTCATATCACCACCACATAAACGCAGAATACGGTATGGAAGTCCTAATTCCTGCACCAGATTTTCAACGTGTATTACCATTTCTTCAAGAGCTTCATAAGAACTTTCCGGTTTTTGAATTTGTACGATTTCAACCTTATCGAATTGATGCAATCGATTTAATCCGCGCACATCTTTTCCGTAAGATCCCGCCTCCCGGCGGAAGCAAGGTGTATAAGCCGTACATTTAACAGGAAAATCACTATCCGAGAGAATAACATCCCGGAAAATATTTGTTACCGGAACTTCGGCGGTTGGTATCAGGTACAAATTATCTGCAGTTACGTGATACATTTGACCTTCTTTATCGGGTAACTGTCCTGTTCCAAATCCTGAATCTTCGTTTACCATTAAGGGAGGAAGATATTCCTGGTACCCTGCTTCCTGGTTTTTATCCAGAAAAAAGTTTATCAAGGAACGCTGAAAACGTGCTCCTTTTCCTTTATATACAGGAAATCCAGCACCAGTTACTTTGTTACCCAATTCAAAATCGATGATATCATACTTTGCCGCCAGGTCCCAGTGTGCTTGCGCTTCTTTTCCCAAATCGGGGGCAGTTCCACCTTCTCGAATAAGCTCATTGTCGTCTGCTCCATTGCCAGCAGGCACATTCTTATGCGGGATATTTGGAATCTGAACCAGAAGATTATTCAATTTTTCAATTTCCTCTGAGGATTTTACAGCTAAATTCTTGATGTTCTCTTTTAGCTCGCCTGTGCGGGTTTTTGCTGCATTGGCTTCCTCTTGCTTACCTCCTTTAAAAAGCATACCAATCTGTTTCGAAAGAGCATTCATCTCTGCCAGTAAGGCATCGCTTTGCTGCTGAATTTCGCGTCGTCGCTTATCGGTTTCGATGACGTCATTCACGATATGTGTAGCATCGAAATTCTTAACCTTCAGACGATCAATTACTTCCTGCGTGTTTTCTCTGATAATATTTAGGGTAAGCATAACAAACTGTTTTAAAAAAAAATCTCCTGCAATATACCATTACAGGAGATTAATTTATGACATAATTGTTTTTTATTCTTCAACAGGAACTACAGAAACGTAGCTGCGGTTGTTATTTTTCTTTCTAAACTCAACTTTGCCATCGGTAAGGGCAAATAAGGTATGATCTTTTCCCATTCCTACATTGTTTCCTGGATGGTGCTGAGTACCACGTTGGCGAACGATAATGTTTCCGGCTTTAATGG
Organism: Bacteroidales bacterium; assembly: GCA_003508755.1. Lineage (GTDB taxonomy): Bacteria > Bacteroidota > Bacteroidia > Bacteroidales > UBA10428 > UBA10428. Next base: position 5,063 of record DNTK01000192.1, read on the forward strand.
CCTGTCCACCGTAAATTTTAACTCCTAGTCGCTTACTTTCGGATTCTCTGCCGTTTTTAGAACTACCGACTCCTTTTTTGTGTGCCATAGCTAAATATCTTTATTTTTCTTATTCTGCTTTATCGTCTTCTTTTTTGGGAGCAGCCTTTTTGGCTTCAGCTTTTGGGGCTGCTTCTTTTTTGGGAGCTGCTTTCTTTGCTTCAGCTTTTGGAGCCGCTGGCTTTTTTGCTGCCGCTGGCTTTTTTACTGCTGCTTCAGGTTTTGCTTCTGTAGCTTTTGGTGCTGCTTCTTTTTTAACAGCTGGCTTTTTTGCAGCAGGTTTTGCGGGAGCAGCTTTGGTTTCAGCTTTTGCTTCAGTGGCTTTATCAGCAGCTTTTTTTGCTGGTGCTTTTCCTGCGCCTATACTCTCAATAACCAATTCCGTTAAATACTGACGATGGCCATTGAGTTTCTTGTAGCCTTTTCTGCGCTTTTTCTTGAACACAAGAACTTTATCGCCTTTTAGGTGACTTAGAACCTTTGCTGAAACAATTGTGTTATCAACAAGAGGTGAACCTACTTTTACCTTGCCACTGTCATCAACCAATAGTACTTTATCAAAAGTAACCTTGCTTCCTTCTTTGGCATCAAGCCTATGTACATAAAGCTTTTGGTCTTTCTCAACTTTAAACTGTTGCCCTGCTATATCAACTATTGCGTACATTTAATTTATGTTTACCTGTTCAAAATTCGGACTGCAAAGATATAAAATTTGTTATAACAGCAAACACTTATAAATAATTATTTTAATAAAAGTGGCATTTAATTTATTTTCTAGCTATGAACAAGTTATCGTTCCGTATCGCATCCTGTATTTCTTAAAAACCACAGGCATTCTTTCCACATGAAATAAATTGTGGAAGACCTGCTTTTAAGCTGTTATTTTTCAATAAGTGTTTGTATATTGCCGAAAATTTCTGCAAGAATAGATGGAGTTTATTCATTGCAAATTACTTTCATGTTGATAATTCGGGATGAGTAAAAAAGTAAGACTTAACGTTCTAGGGATATCATATAGTCAAACACAGACAGGTGCATATGCGCTGGTATTAGCTGAAGAAGATGGCAACAGACGTATTCCAATCATTGTAGGAGGTTTCGAGGCTCAGGCAATAGCCATACAGCTTGAAGGTTTAAAACCAGCCCGCCCATTAACTCACGACCTGTTTTTTAGCTTTGCGAACACGTTTAATATTAGTCTCCTCGAGGTAAATGTTCATAAACTTGAGGAGGGGGTTTTCTATTCACAACTTACTTGTTTTAATGGAGAACGTAATGTTGAAATTGATAGCCGGACTTCGGATGCTATTGCCCTCGCCCTGCGTTTTCGATGCCCCATTTACACTACGGAAGAGATTCTTTCGAAGGCTGGAATAATAATCGATTTTGAAAATGAGGGAGAAGAGCAGGGAACTGAAACTGAAAATTTTGAAGAAGGCAGCAAGGAAGAACCTGAGGAGCTTTCAGATTTATCAGAATATTCCGTTGAGGAACTCGAAAAACTTATTAACGATGCTGTAAAAGCTGAGGATTACGAAAGAGCATCAAAAATACGTGACGAAATCAATCGCAGAAAATAAGCCCATGCAAAAAAAGATTTTTATTCTTTTTTCTATCCTGTTTTGTGTAGTTCTTATTTCCAATGCTCAAACAGAAAGTCGTGAATCGATTGATACACTGGCATCATCCATATCAGATTCAATCGTACAGCCCCAGAGCACATCAGCAGTTAGCACTCCGGTAATCCACAAACAAGAACAATCGAGCCGTTTTTCTTTGATTTTGCGCGGCCTGCTTGGTATGTCTGTGTTACTATTGCTTGCTTTCGCTTTCAGTGTAAACCGAAAAGCTGTATCGCTTCGCATTGTTACAGTGGGGCTATTGGTTCAGATATCCCTGGCTTTATCTGTATGGTATGTTAGTGTAGTCAAAGACATTATAAGCTTTATTGGAAACCTGTTTGTTTTGGTCCTCGATTCTTCCGCAAAAGGTGCGGAATTCCTTTTCGGAGACCTGATGAATACCGAGACTTATGGTTTCATTTTTGCTTTTGAAGTATTGCCCACCATCATTTTCTTCTCCTCACTAATGTCTTTGTTATTTTACCTGGGTATTGTACAAAAAATCGTCTATGGTGCCGCCTGGTTATTAAAAAAGGCATTGGGTATGTCGGGGCCAGAGAGTCTGGCCGTAGCCGGAAATGTATTTTTGGGGCAAACAGAATCTCCCCTGCTAATAAAAGCTTATCTCCCAAAACTCACTGGATCCGAAATTTTTGTGGTGATGACAAGTGGAATGGCTACCATTGCAGGAGGTGTGTTAGCAGCTTACGTTGGTATGCTTGCTGGCGATGACCCCCTGGCCAAGGAGGAGTTTGCACGACACCTTGTTACTGCTTCGTTAATGGCAGCACCC
>DNTK01000174.1 GCA_003508755.1 Bacteroidales bacterium
ATAAAACATGGGTAAGGAGAATAATCCCGGGCAATCCAAAGCGCAGCTTAATTTTGATTATCCGCCGGTTTCTTTTAGTAAATATTTTTTTAGGTTTTCTGCCTTTACGAAAGGCTTCCGGAAATAAGAAATCAAATATGTGAATGATACCTTTTGAAGCCAATGAAAAAACCACAATACCTATTATCCCTCCAATATTGGTATATAGCAAGGTCTCCATAAAGGACATCTTAAATGCAAAAACGGCCACAGGAAAGGTTGCAGCAAATTTCCAGGTACTTGAAATAATGATTAATAATTCTTTCATAATAATTTTATGCTTACCTTTCCTTTTCTGAAAAGGCCATCCTGTAAAAATAGAATAAAAACAGGTGTTCTTACCTTAAGGCAATTAAAAATGGTTGTTTAGCGACCGTCATAATATGACCCAAAAAGAAAAATTCTGGACACCCTTAGATAATGCCGCAAAAATATTTCCGGCCATCCGCTCACAAGAGCACACCACTGTTTTACGATTGACAGCCGTATTAAAGGAACGGATTAAAATCAGTAGTCTGCTTAAAGCAGTAAAAAGAGCAGAAGATCGATTTCCCTATTTTCGGGTAAGTTTGCGTCGTGGTTTTTTTTGGTATTACCTCGAGCAGGTTGACCATTCATTCAGCGTTATTCATGATGTTGGTATTCCGTGCAGGTCATTTAAAAGCAAAAAACCGAGAGGATTACTTCTAAGAATACTGGCTAGTAAAAACGAAATTAGCATTGAATGTTCACATATTCTAACCGATGGTTCCGGAGCATTAACTTTTCTGAAAACATTGCTTTTTTATTATTTCAATGAAAAAGGCATTATTAAAAATGGCTCTGTTGATGAAGTCCTTGGCAAGGGCATGGATGACGAAGAATTTGAAGATGCGTACAACAGGTATTTTAAAGAAGATATCCCGCGAAATATTAAACAGCCGAAGGCGTTTCATTTACCCTTCCCGTTAAAAGGTAAACCCCGTTTTGATGTACTTTATGCCATTTTGCCCATTGAGCAGATTAAGGAAACAGCCAGCGAAAAAGGAGTAAGCATAACCGATTACCTGGTGGCAGCTTATCTATTGGTCCTGCAGGATATTTATCTTGAGAACAAGAAGAAAGGTGTTAGCAGTTCAGATAAAATTGCACGTATACAGGTACCTGTTAACCTGCGCAATATATACCCCTCAAAAACGCTACGCAATTTTTCGCTTTTTGTAATGCCTGAAATAGATTTCCGATTGGGAGCGTACTCCTTCAACGAGTTATTAAAAATAGTTTACCACAAGATGCGATTAGAGACTGATGAAAAACTCATTAGTAAAATTATATCGCGCAATGTTGGTGGCGAGCGTAATATAATAGTCCGGGGAATCCCCATCTGGCTGAAAAGCCTGGTGCTCTATTTTAAATACTACGCCGAAGGTGCCAATCAGTATAGCGGGGTAGTGACCAACCTGGGCAAAGTGGAACTTCCAGATACAATAAGGAACAAGATTGACTATTTTAAAGTAACACCGCCACCACCCAACAAAAAGCTAAAAATAAACTGTGGTGTTGTTGGATATGGCGATAAGCTTGTTTTGAGTTTTGGAAATATTACAAAAACAAAAGATTTTGAACGAAGGTACCTGCAGTTTTTAACAAAGCAGGGCATTAGTATTCTGGTTACAAAAAAGAAAGATATATTATGAATGTTTGCAATAATTGTGGTGTCGAGTTAGATAGTGATATGGTCGCTTGCCCGCTATGCGACCTGGTAGTTGGCGAAAAACCTGACCAAACTGAAATGTCACATTCAGAAAAACCAACCGTAAAGGATAAAGTTTTAAGAGAAATTGGAAACTTAACGGGTGCTCAGAAACGAAAACTTTTCTGGGAAATTTCAGGAATTATTCTTGGATCAGGAATTGTAGTTACGCTTCTCATCAACCTGATTGTAAGTAACAACATCAATTGGGCAAAGTACCATCTTGTTGCCTCACTAGCTGTTTTTGTGAATATTACAGCACTTACACTTTGGCGGAGAAGATCACTTTTAATACTACTCAGCAGTTTGGTATCTTTGTTACTAACGCTGTTGTTTTTTGACTTTGTTAGTATTAATAGTGGCTGGGGAGTAAAGCTGGGTATCCCGATTCTAATCTCCTTTTACGGTTTGTTGCTGATAGTTTTATTGCTTATCCGTATGTCGAATCAGCTGGGATTTAATATTCTGGCGATCATATTTATTGCACTTGGATTGTTCGCCATCTGTATTGAATTTTTTATTTCACTTTACTTTCAGGAAAGATTGATTTTATCATGGAGTATCATTGCTACCGTATCAGTGATACCAGTTGCCGCCATATTATTTTTTATGCATTTTAAATTAAGAAAGGGAATTGAACTCAAGCGCTTCTTTCATATTTAGTTCAGAACGAATAATTCCTGCCAAAGATTACGTTCAGACACATAAAAAAGTAAAAATGTTGCTACCCAACCATGTGCAATACCAATGGCCCAAAGGTTTTTCCATTTAAAGTAAACAGTTATAAACAGCATTTCCAGGAAAAACGTAACAACCATTAAAAAGAAGCTAGGGTAATGAATTAAGCTGAATAATGCAGATACAATTATAATAATCACGAAATGGTTAACCTTTGTAACAAAAAGTGAACGAAGATTTTGTGAAATAACACCCAGCATAAGAAACTGTTGTATCAGCCCCCAAAGGGGGTAAAGAGCAAGCACAGGTAATATATGCCAGCTAAAAAACATACTGCCTTTAAACCCTGAAAAAACAAGGCAGCCCAATGTTACTAGTGCGATAAAGGGTAATAAAAAAACCAATGATTGCCTAAAGCCTGTCTTTCTAAATCCCCATATTTCGAGTTGATTCCTATTATTTTTAACCTGAATTATAACATATCCCAGCCAAAAGATACAAATGCCTGCTATATAAACTCCCCTCCACTGCAACCAATCCATCATGATGAATTTAAGAACCGCAGTGAGGGTTAATGCAAGTAATTCAATGTAGTGTTTTTTAGTGCTATTCAATGTATTGAAATTGGATTTTACTTATTCGAACGTTCAGCTCCTTCAATGAAATCATCCTGGTTAGTACCTTTTTCCATGGTAAGATAGTTCCATATGTCATTTAATAATTGTTGTTCTTCTGATTTAGAAGGTTTTTCACCTTCGAGGTATTGCACTTCGGCTACGTTTTTAAAGAATTTTTCAAAGTCAGAGTAATAACCTGTTGCGCGTTTATACTTTACAAATACTCTTGGAAAACTTAGCTTTATTACAAATTCAAATTCCGGAAAAAACAGACTGTTCGTTCCTAAGTAGTAATTCTTGAATTTATCTGGTTTCATTTTTAGTGTATTTAGGTATTTCAACTATTGATTTTGGTATTTTGTTTTACAAGGCAATAGAGTATCAGGTATTTCCAGTAAGTTAGGCAAAATTTCACTAAAAAGAGCAATTAACAATTTTCTCAGATATGTATATATTACATTAATCTACGAAAGGGAGGGAAACAAAATAAACCTTCAATTTGGTGGTAACTTATCTAGGGTGTGCCTTCATTTTGTGTGCGTTGGCTAAATAAACCCTGTGGGCTAATTACCTTCGGTAAGCTCCCGTTGATTGATTGGGTTGGCAGTTACTCATACAATAATAATTTTATTTGTGTTCGTGAGCTAAAGGTTGATTACTAATTTAAACTTTATTATTAGCCAAACAAAAAAATTTGGCGGTGTTTATTAAACGCACAAGCCTTTTCAAACCACTGTCACGGCTATTATTTTTATATATTGTTGTGTGTTGTATTTATTTATTTTGGATTTTATTTAGCTTATTTCTTGTTGATTCTATTTCAGTAATTGAAAGTGCTTTCTTGTAGTTTTCTATTGCCTTTTCATTTTCATTTAATGCTACATAGTAATCACCAATAGAATCATAAACGCCAGAACTATTGGGATATATATTTACGTTTAATTCGAAGAGTTGTCGAGCTTTCTCAAAATGTTGCAGACTTAAATAATACTTTGCTAAATCATTAATATAATTCTCTTCAGGTTTTACTTTATACCCAAGTCCTTTCGTTCTTCTGTCATAAAGCCTGCGAATCTTCTCTGCTAAGTTCGCCTCAGGGTTTTCACGGTCCGATGCTGTAATATCTACTGTGTAAAAATCGAAAACAGAACGAATACCATCATAGGCAGCAAGTAGACGAACTGAAAAATGATTTTCATTTTTATAAAACTTGCTGCTGTAATTAATATTATTCTGAGGAGAAGTTGTCAAAAATTCATCGAGGTCAAATAGTGGTTCGTAATTTTCTGACCAATGAGAAGGATCTGCAATAATTTCTTTTTTATCCTGACCTATATTGAAGCTTCCCATTCCGATGAATAAATCTACCTTATCGGAAGTTTTGGTAGAGTTGAAGTCTTTAAATTCTCGTAAAATTCTTCCTTTAACCCAATCAGTAGTAGGATCCGTTGCAATGTACGCATTAAACAATTCAGTATGATGCAAGAGCGTGTGAAGTACCATAAATCCGCCAAGTGAAGCGCCAAATAATACCCTGTATGGTGCGGTGGAGAATTTTGATTCGATATAAGGCATCAACTCCTTCTCAATGAAGGAAATGAATTCTTCACCTCCACCAGATTCTTCTAACATATATTGCGGCATATGAGGATCAAAGGAAGGTTTATAAGGTGTTAGATCTCTATTGCGATTTGTATTAGGAATTCCAACAACAATCATTTCAGGACATATTTTGTCGTTGGTCCAGCTTAAATGGGCTACGATTGTACTCATATTATGGTAATTCGCATAGCCGTCTAACAGATAGACTACAGGATACGATTTGTTAATTGAATAGCCATTTGGCAAATATATCATTAGAGGTCTTTGCTCATTTAGAATTTTGGAATCAATTGAATCAAACTTTCCAAAAACTATGTCCTTTTGATTTTGAGCATAACCAAATACTGAAAGCGAGCTAAATAGAACAATTAATATATATTTATTCATAATTGTATTTTTAATATGACATACAAGGGTTGGTGTAAAATTGAGTGGCCAAATACGTAGTGCCACTGCTCTCCGACAGCTTGCGAAGCAAGCTGCCTGCAGTTACTTTTAATAATTGTATAAACCTTTGTAACTCTATCATCCTGGCTATTAATTTTAAACCGTGTTATGAAGCGTTCATTATTAATGCTGATGGTCTTTTTCGAGGTGTTGTCTGAGTAAATCTTTTCCGTAATCGTTGCCATTAGGTGTTCTTACAAGGGTGTGCACATGCTTTTTACTGGGTTTATTCCCAGGCAAAAAGACGGGTGTTTGATGATCGAATTCAATCAGCACAACAGGACTTTGAATGCGATAATAAAATGCATCATTTTCATCGCTACCTCCAATCCAGGCAAAATAGGTATGATCCATATGTTCCAAAATTTCATCCATTCTCACCTCAGCATGACCTTCTTTTATGTTTCCTATATATTCGCTGATGAGCTCTTGCAGCAAGTTCATTTGTGTTTCATCCAGGGCTATAACATTTAGACCGGAATATGGAACGATTGCATTGTCATCAAACGAAGCGGCCTGATTATAGTTATAATCTTTTCTATTGAATAAAGTTGCTGTTTTTCGCTGTTCACTCTCAAGTGAATGATAGAATGCTAAACCTAATTTTTCTTCATTTTCAAAAGTTCTGGTACCTGTGTTTTCGCCTTCAGCAATATAATTTGGTTCAGAGCCCATAAACGCAGGTGTCATTACAATCTGATCTCCCAGAATACAGTAATTAATCACCAAATGGTGGC
>DNTK01000518.1 GCA_003508755.1 Bacteroidales bacterium
CAACTGACATTTTATTGAGCGAGAGAACCAGCATGGTTTTTCGTGGATTGCCGCGGAAAAAATCTTGATGCTTTATAACAAAGCTCCAAAACAAGCCGTCCCAAACTTGCTCTCATTCTCCTTTTGGGTAATTACTCATCTTTTTAATATAGTTGGATCCTCCTATATAAGGTTTAGTAGCAAAGCTTCCTCCATCTGCAAACAAACACATGCCATATACATTTGGAACCATTACCCAATCGTGAGCATCAATAAACAATTCCATAAACCAGCGGTAAACTTCATCCGGATCAATTTGAGAATCCATTTACAAACAGCAACCTAGAGGGTTTTTGTAACGATTTATTTACCTCGTTCTCAAGGTTTGCTAAAGCCGGAGCCGGATCTTTTATAACTCTAGCGACAAACATAACATTGGTAAAAAGCAACTCAGCCCACTTGCTTGGTTGTTTGGACAGATACATTTGTTTTATTGTACCTGATGCTTGATAGTTAATGAAACTTTTTTTGAATAACTTTATTAATGCAATTTCAGACCTTTGATTCGCGCTTGGGCCGAAGAACAGTTGAGTGATGTTGGACGAGTTATGCAATAATGAAATCCTTCAAATGCCTGCGAAATGAGAATCCATCAATTTCATCGGCTCTGCCAAGTCTTAAAACCAATTGTATTTTTTGGGGTGGTTTTACGTTAACATAATTCTCAAATTCCATCCTAACTTCATTCATCTCATTATATTCCTGCAATACCTGATTGAGGTGATGCAATGCGACTCCTGTTCTATCTGCAGCTAAGTTAAAACGTGTAAAATCCATACCACATTTTATCCAATCGTCTTGCGCATTATTTTCAGTCACAAAATAAGCTACGGCAGATGAAGAACTTAATTTTTCTTTAAAAGACTTTAAGAACATGGTCTGATATTTTTCTTTATGAGCATATTTTGGTGCGTCTGCTTTTGCTAGTTTTTCAGAAAAGAAGCGTGGGATATCACCCATTCCATTTGATTTTAAATCAATCCCGTCTCTTTTATCTGCTGCAATTTTTTGATTTCTTCTTAGCCATATCCTATTCTCTTCCATGGTTCTATAGGTTGTCACTTCGATCTTCATGGCTTCAAAACACATATCATTTAAGTTTTGCATGTCCAGATCGCTATATTTAAAAAGTATGCTAGAAGCTTTGGGGCTTGTATAAGAAATCAACTTTTCAATTGTGTCTACATCAAGCTTTTCCTCATGGTATTTTGATCTATTGGTTCTACGTGTAAAAATATGTTCATAAAGTTCATCCCTTTTGGTCTTTTCTTTTTTCAACTCAATAACAGCGATGGGCTTGGTTCCAATTTCGTCGAATTGGTATTGGCCATCGGGTAATAAATCAATGTAAGATTGATATCCAAAACTTGTACTTCCAATGCGCAATGTTTCTAAAAAACAACCGCAGCCAATGTGGATTTGCCTAGCTGGGGGGTCTGTAGCCGGCAGTAGTCTTGTTTCATCTACGTACATTATGGCCTTGGTGTCGCTTACTACTTTAAACTTCCAGGCCTGCGTATTATGTGGGTTTGCCGTATTAACGCCTATGGCTATGGCCATTAAAATGGGTTGAGAAAAATCATCACTGCTCGGGCGTTTAGCTTTCTTTTCAGATCCTAAGATCAATTTTTCCGGAGCACATCCAAATAGGCTCAACAGCGTTGATGCTGAAATAAATGTGCCACTTTTAATAATGAAACTTCTTCGATCCATGATTTGCTATTTTTTATGATTTAAATGCGTACCAATACTTAGATTGATGTAAAACTCACTCATATTATCTGTGACTTGATTTGCACTATTTTGATCAGAAATTTTCCAGGCTTGTTCGCCTACAAATGAATAATCAAATCCAAAAGAAAGGCCGGCAAACAATCCATTTTTAAGGATTTTTTCAACGCTCAACTGCAATTTTAGCGCGTTGGTATTATTTGTTAAACTTGTTGAGTTTGAAGGAAAAGGAGTAAGCGTAGAAGCTGAATATTGCTTGTTTTCAATCAGGATATTATTTCTTAATGACGAATATCCAAGCACTGGGGCAATGATGAAACCTTTCTTTTCCAAAACATGATACCCCAGGTTTATTGAAAAAAAAGAACCGTTGTGTTTAGTGATGTATTGCTCGTTTTTGGCTGAAGCATTGGTGCTACCAAAATCCATTCCTAGGCGGATTCTGCCAAATGTGCTATAATACCCCGCACCCAAATTCATTGCAATGTCTGGATAATTCACATTGTCCTGGCGCATTAAGTCTTGTAGATTGGCATAGTTTAAGAATGAAATTCCCGTAATAGAATAAAGAACAATGTCCGGCTTTCTTTTTTTTACTATCTGCATCTCATTTTCTTGAGCTATGCTGATGTTGGTCGCCAACAATAAGAGTAAAACAAGCCTTAGTCGTGATGTATTTCGTATCATGATTTTCATTATTTAAAAGTGTAATTAGCCTTATTTCAGTCCTAAATGTTCTTGAGAACCTGTAATAATTTTGGTATCATTTTCTAGAGCTTAATAAAACCTATTGAGGACTAGACTAAACCATATTCACTGCTCTATAAATCTGAAAACTTCATCGGCTTTGTATGGTATTGGAAGCTTGCTAGCAGGATATCACTTATATTGCCCAGATCTCCCGTTTAAAAGCTTCCGAATTTCAACGAAACGTTAGCGTTAAATCCATTGAGAAAATCATCACTGGCATTCGGCAAATCAATTCCAGGAGCATATCGATAGCTCGTACCAATATCAATACGCATGAATTTTTGAAGATTAACTCCAAGCGCCACACCGGGTTCAATGACGAAAAAACTGTCCCATGCATAGGTATTATTATAATCCTGATTATAATGGGTATTATTCCAGCCATCTCGATTGTATGTGCTTAAGGCTATGCCTCCACCGCCAATGAGCAATGGGAAAGCAATATTGATTTTTTTTAAAGGATTCAACCGGTATTCCAATTTCAATCCTCCGTATCCTCCATAGATATAAACATCAACAGTATCCTTTATCTTCTCGTACTGAAGGTTTTGAGAGTTCATGATTCCGTAACCGGCTAGTCCAATAGAAATCGAATGGTTAATAATCATACCACCAGAGAGCCCTCCTAGAAAAGCATTTTTTTCATCGATTTTCGTCCATGTAAAATCTCCGGAAACCCACCAGCCAATACGATCTGGTTTTTTCATTAGTGTTTGTATCTCTTGTGATTCATCACCGGTCTGTTTTAGCCCGGTCTCGTTTTGTGCTTGCGCAACTATGCTTATAAGGATAGTTACGAATATTAAAGTGTGCTTTTTCATTTTGATTTGTTTTAAAAAAGTTCATAATTACATACCAAATGTCTATCAGTTATTTTCAAATCCACTGAATAAATGTTAAGAATTCACTCCAACGATTCTTTTCTTAGTCGGCTCAAATGTTGAGGAGTAATACCTAAAAATGAAGCAGTGTATTGCAGAGGAACGCTAAGAATAATGTCAGGATTTTCCTTAAGCATTTTTTGATATCGTTCATGGGCGGTTTGTGATTGAAGTAGTGACACCCTTTTCTCCATCATAATGAATAGATTTTCAGCAATAACTCTTCGCCAGATATGAAGTTTAGGGATTGCGCCTGAAAGCTTTTCTAACTCACTTTTTGAAATGACAAGCAATGTTGCTTCTTCTATGGCCGAGATATTTTCATTGGTTGGTGTATTCGTTAAAAAACTCGTAAAAGAAGAAATAAAGTTATTTGAGCTTACAAAATAGCATGTTATTTCATGGCCTAAGTCGTCAATATGAAATACTCTGAGTTTGCCAATTTGAACAAACGCTATATGATTACAGGTTTTACCTTCAGTAATCCAAAAATTCCCTTTCGTAATGCAAATAGGCTTAAAGGCACTTTCGACCTTGGCTTTTTCTTCTTCACTAAGGTTTATAATTTGACTTATGTTTTCTGTTAATTTTGTCATTCTAGAGTTTTAATTTTGACTTTATTAGCAAGCGCTCATTTTGCCGGAAGTTGTTAGTTTTAGAAAATAAAATCATATCAAAAGTAAATAGGCATTGAATTTTGATAGTCGATGCAAGTCAAGAACGAATGATTATGCAACAGAAGTTGATCTATTCCAATAATCGGTCTTAAATTTATTTACCCAGTATTTTGTTGCAAAAAATCGCCAATCATTCAAGTCCAGATACTGTTTCTCAATTATCTTTTTCTGTTTTTTAGGTATTTTACCCGTTTCGTAAACGGATTTTGCAGTTTGCCTTATCGCTTCCTTTATTATCTTTCTCGCCTTATGCAATCGGGGATCGGATAAAATGGTATTTACTCCGGGGCGTGCTATAGCACCCAGGTTTTTTTTCTGTGAATGAGTTGCCCATTCATTAAAAGTTGCTTCCAGAATCTTTCCGTGCTTTCGTTCAGGAAACCCCCAAACTAAAAATTGCAAAAATGCTTGCGGTTTTTGATATGGATGAAGCGGGTGAGCAGTCCCGTGCCAATTTTTGTTTTCATAAAAATATGGGGTTGTTTCGGGCATTAAGCGCTCCATGGCTTTTTTCATATCCGACGGCATGCTTGCCCAAGACAATGGGACAAAGAATACAATCAAGTCGGCACTTGTGATTTTATCCCTAAATAGTGTGCCGTCATCATCCAGCACGCAATCATTGGGATTATCTGTCCAGCATCTAAAACAGTGCAAACATTTGTTCATTTTTAATGAGGATACATCAATTACTTCTGTATTTTCAACAGGCAGGCCCTCTTTAAACCAATCAAGCATTACCTTAGTAGAGGCATTTTTTCGAGGACTGCCGTTTACTAACAGTATTTTTTGTGGTTTTTCCCAATGTGCAGGATGATGTAATTCTATTGGGAGATGTAGATCAGTTTCTCTGTTTGAAAATAGAGCCCCAAATTTTGCAAAACGCAGGAGGCTGAATAATCCCTTGTCTAGCTTTATTTTTCCACTAAGAATATCAAGAATAGGGCTGAACTGATTAAGAGTGATATTTGTGAACATCTCAAAACTACACTCAATATTCAAGTATGGATTTTTTGAGAATGAATTCGGAAGTATATCAAATTGAGTATTTCTTACTTTTATCACAAATTGTTCAATTTGATTATCGCATTCAATCAAAAACTGAAAGTCACCTGAAAAAGATTTTGCTTTTTCTGAATTAAACGTTTGAGGAAAATTATCAAGAATATCCGCTAGCAGTTCTTTTTCACTTTCCTGGCATGTTTTGTATTTTGCTCCTATTACCTCTCGCTTGCTCATATTTTTTTACACTTAAGATTATAATGTAAAAGTATGTGGATGATATCGCTTTATCATTGACCTATATCAAGAAACTATTTCCGGGGATTGGCCATCTTCTTCCATATTCTGCTTGCGGTTCAGGAGAATAATTTGGGATGATGCCTCCATGTACTAG